>DXDJ01000003.1 GCA_019115525.1 Candidatus Helicobacter avistercoris
TCTTGTGCTTCTTCAATATCTTCTTCCTGCATTGCATCAAGTTCGCTAAGTTCTTCATCTCTTCTTAGAGGACTCTCTACACTCTCAAGCTCTCCAATACCCTCTAACCCCTCCGCTCTTTCTTCTTCCAATTCTTCTTCTTCGGGCAACTCCTGCAACAATGCATCCAAGTCATCATCTTTTTCTTCTTGAATCTCTTGGGGTTCTTCAGATGAAATATTTAATCCCTTTAACAACGCATTGAGATCTTCATCATCCTCATCAGCCTCATCCTCTGCATCAATACTTGCAAACATTGCTTTCTCATCGAGATTTGCAAATTCCTCTTTTTGTTTTTCTTGTATTTTTTGTTTTGTGCTGACAAGAAGATTTAAAAACTCATTGGGCAAAAATGGTTTTTTGATCGTATAGGTAAAAAAACCTAACATTGCATTATCTTGGGAAGTTTGAGAATAAAGCAAAAGACTTGTTATGCCGCTAAGAAAAGAAAAATCTCCTTTGTATTCATCCAATATTTCTTGATCAAATACAATCAAATCATATTTTTCAAGATCTTTTTCTTTTTCAAAATCCTTGAACGAGCCTAAGGTAGTCAGATCACAATCAACCTTTTTTGTCGTGACATCTATAAGCTTTTGCACAACTTGATTATTGTTTACAAGTAAAATTTTCACAAAAATACTCCAACACTGATTTTAATCTTTGATTATAAGCTAAGATTCGTAGATGACTTAAATAAAAAGGATATAAAGTTGAAAAATTTACGCGTTTTTTTGCTGTTTTGTTTGTTTAGTTTTGTTGCTTGTGCTAATGAAATTGTTTATTTTCTCCCTTTTGAGAGCAGACAAGCCCTAGGACATCTCATTTCACTCATCAATGGGGCACAGAAGAATATCAATATCTCAATTTATAGTTTTACCAACAAAGAGATTGCAAAAGCCCTAAAAAAAGCGGCACAAAGAGGGGTTTCAATCAATATAATCTATGATATGGAGAGCAACAAAAAAAATCCAAAATCTACAATTGGCTATCTCTCTAAGTATAAAAATATTCAAACCTGTCTTCTCTCAGGTTTGTCGGCAAAAAACAAACAATATAAAGGTTTAATGCACCAAAAAATGGCAATCATCGATCGCTCTGTCTTGATTTTGGGCTCAACCAATTGGAGTAAGAGTGCATTTGAAAACAATTATGAAACCCTGATGCTCACCTCCAATCCTCAAAGCATCCAAAAAGCCCTAGAGAGTTATTCGCGTATGTTTGAGCAATGCACACCTTTTTAGGAAGTATGTGTTTTTGGTATAATCCTCAGCCAATACAATTCAATTCATACTAGGAATCTTAAAAGTGAAGAAAATTTTATTTTTACTCTTTATTACTCTTGGCACACTTCTCTCTGCTCCTCAAGTTCCAACACTCAACCTCTCCATAGGAGCCCCTAATGAACCAACAGAACTAGTCAATACGCTTAATGTTGTAATCGTTATGACATTGCTTGTCCTTGCACCCTCTTTAGTGTTAGTGATGACAAGTTTTACTCGCATTGTGATTGTTTTTGCCTTTCTTAGAACAGCTCTTGGGACTCAGCAAAGCCCTCCTACACAGGTCATTGTTAGCCTCTCTTTGATTTTGACTTTTTTTATCATGGAGCCAACAATTAAGAGGGCTTATGATGAGGGAATCAAGCCCTATATTGATAAGCAGATTTCTTATGATGTGGCTTTTGATCGTGGTATTAAACCTTTCAAAGATTTTATGATAAGCAATACAAGAGAGAAGGATTTGGCACTTTTTTATCGCATTCGCAATCTTCCCAATCCGGAAAAAGTTGATGATGTGCCAATTACAACTCTTATTCCTGCTTTTATGATTAGCGAACTCAAAACTGCATTTCAGATTGGATTCTTGCTTTATCTACCATTTTTGGTGATTGATATGGTTGTCAGCTCTATTTTGATGGCAATGGGTATGATGATGTTGCCACCGGTTATGATCTCACTTCCATTCAAACTTCTCATTTTTGTTCTTGTAGATGGATTTAATTTGCTTGTTGGAAATCTTGTTAGTGGTTTTAAATAATTATAGAGGAGGTAAAAATTGCAAACCAACAAAGAAGAGATGGTAACAAAGCGTTTTAGCTTTTTAAATGCAATAGAAAAAATAGGAAATCTTTTACCTCATCCTGCGATTCTTTTTGTTCTTTTGATTACGATCTTAATGATTGCTTCAGCAATTGCAAGTGCTTATGGATTAAGCATTGATGATCCAAGAAAAGTAGGAAGTCAAATCAGCATTGTCAGTCTTTTGAGTATGAAAGAATTTGTGCGTTTTGCTGGCCATACTGTGAGCAACTTCACAAATTTTCCTCCACTAGGAACCGTGCTTATTGCAATGTTAGGAGTTGGTATTGCTGAGGCAAGTGGGTTTTTATCCACCGCTATCCGTGCCTTGGTGCTCAACTCTCCCAAAAAGCTCATCACGCTTATTATTGTATTTGCTGGGATTATGTCAAATCTTGTATCTGATTTTGGCTATGTTGTGCTTGTTCCACTAGCCGCGATGATCTTTCACTCTCTTGGACGCCATCCGCTTGCAGGAATTGCCGCAGCATTTGCTGGAGTAAGCGGTGGTTTTTCTGCAAATCTTTTGATTGGAACACTAGATCCAATCATGTCAGGAATCACACAAGAAGCCTCAAGACTCATTGATCCCACTTATGTGGTTGGGGTTGAGGCTAATTGGTACTTTATGTGTGTCAGCACTTTTTTAATTACATTTTTGGGCTATTTTGTAACTGAAAAAATCGTTGAACCTCGTCTAGGAAAATATCAAGGAGAGGTAGAAGAAGGTGGGATAAAAAAGCTTAGTCAGCTTGAGAAAAAAGCTCTATTGTTTGCATTTTTGGGTGTGAGTATTTATGTTGCTCTAGTCTTGCTTTGCATTCTCCCTCAAGATAGCCTTTTTAGGAATCCCAAAACTGGATCATTGATAGGCTCACCATTTTTTAAGGGGATTATTTTCTTTGTGTTCTTCTCTTTTGCCATCCCTGGGATTATCTACGGACTCATTACAAAGAGCATCAAAAATGCGACAAATATTGTGGAGGCAATGGCTGGTGGAATGAAAACGATGGCAATGTATCTTGTGATCATTTTCTTTGCCGCACAATTTATCAAGCTCTTTGAGTGGAGCAATTTTGGCCCCTATCTTGCAATACAGGGGGCAAATCTTCTAAAAAGTGCAGATTTAAATCCTGCATTACTTTTGATTTTGTTTGTGCTTGTGAGTGCAACAATCAATTTGCTCATTTCCTCAGCCTCTGCTCAATGGGCACTCATCGCCCCAATCTTTGTACCAATGCTGATGCTTCTAGGCTACGCACCAGAAGTGATTCAAGCTGCTTATAGGATTGGGGATTCTACAACCAATCTTATCACCCCCCTACTGGCTTACTTGCCTGTGATTTTGGCTATTGCTATTCGCTATAAACCAGATACAAAAATGGGAACCATGATTTCAATGATGTTCCCTTATACCGTGGCATTCCTCATTGGTTGGTGTTTCTTGCTTTATTTGTGGGTTTTTGTTTTCAATCTTCCAGTTGGACCTGGAGCAGCACTTGAGTATGTGGTAAATAAGCCTTGAAGTGTGTCTATTTCTCTGAGTGTGGAGGTTGTAGTCTCCCACTAGATTATCAAACCCAGCTTGAAAAGAAAATACAAAAAATCCATACTCTAGGCTTTCAGCCCAATGAAGTTTATTCTAGTCCTAAAGATGGTTTTAGAGCTAGAGCTGAGTTTCGAATCTATCGGGATGAAGAGGGGTTGCATTATGCAATGAGTGCAGAAAAAAAGCCACTACCCATTCATTCCTGCCCTATTTTGCTACCTTATCTTCAAGAAGTGCTGCATTCTCTTCTGTCCATTCTCAATCGATCCAAAATCCTACAAGAAAAGCTCTTTGGCGTGGAGGTTTTAGGAACACTTCAAAACGATGCCCTGATTGTTTTGCTCTATCACAAATTCCTTGATGAATCTTGGGAGAGCGAAGCAAAAGAGCTAGAGCATAAACTTGGTATTAGTATTATTGGCAGATCAAGAGGACAAAAAAAGATCCTCTCTACTGATTCTTTGCAAGATAGCTTTGAAATTGATGGAGAGACTTATTATTTTACTCGTTATGACAATGCGTTTTCTCAACCCAATCCATTCATCAATCTTAAAATGCTTGATTTTACTCTATCTTGTATCAAAGAAAATGCAAGAGAGGATTTGCTTGAGCTTTATTGTGGAGGAGGAAATTTCACTATTCCCTTAAGCAAATATTTCAAGAAAGTTTTTGCAACAGAAATTGCCAAAAGCTCTATCCAAGCTCTCAAGCAAAATCTCAAAAAAAATCAAATATCAAACATCTTTTGTGCAAGACTAAGTGGAGAGGAGAGCATTCAAGCTCTAAGAAAAGAGAGGGAGTTTTTCAGACTTAAGGGAATCAATCTAGAAGAATATCGCTTCTCTCACATCTTCATCGATCCTCCTCGTAGTGGAGTGGGAGATGAGAAAATGCTAAGATTCATTGCAAGTTTTCCAAATATCCTCTATATTTCATGCAACCCAATCACACTGCATCAAGATTTACAAATCTTAATGCATACTCACAAAATCAAGCGTTTTGCTCTTTTTGATCAATTTCCATATACCCATCATCTTGAATGTGGAGTATGGCTTGAGCAAATATGAAATCATCTACTGCAATTCTCGCATTTTAACTTTTCTCAATAAGCTCCCGATGGATTTAAAAGAAAAAACTTTCTCTCTTATTGATGAGCTTTCACAAAAAGGAAATTTTCTCGATCATATTCACACCAAAACTCGGTGTGATGGGATTTTTAAAATCCGCGTAAAATCATCCCATCATTCTTTGAGGGTGTTTTATACATTTTCTACAAATCTATATATTCTACACGCTTACATCAAAAAAGATCAATGTACTCGCAACAAGGAATTAGACCTTGCTATGCGAAGACTTAAAGAAATTTCTAATTGAGAGGCTTGATAGAAACATCCTTGATCATATCTTGAACTTTTTGACTCTGATTTTCTCTTACAAAGAAGTAAATCTCAACTCGATTATCATGAGCAAGCTTCTTCTCATCGCTTCCTTGAAATGGTTTGCCATATTGACCTTGAGAAGAGAAGAAGATGTTATTTGGCGAAACTCCATCATCAATCAAACGATTCATTACATCCAAAGCTCTAGCTGAAGCTAGTTCATAATTGTTCTTGAAGCGAGTATTAGCAATATCAGGATCATTAGCAAAACCTCTAACATCTATTCTGACATCTGATGGAAGCTTTTTAATAATCTGCACAATTCTCTTAATAAACAAAAGAGAATCTTGATCTTCAATAGCATCTTGAGAGGGTTTAAACATAATGCTTGCAGGAAGTTTTAGCACAATCCCATCTTCAACTTGCTCTAGCACTCCTCCTTGTTGCATTACATCAGTGATTGTCTCTTGTGCTTGTTGCTCCATTGAAGCTCCCGCCTGTCTTTGGCCATCAGTAGCCTCAGAACTCTCTCCAGGATTGGGGGGAATGGTGATTACAGGTTGTGCTTGCTCAGGTTTTGGAGCATAATCAAAGATTTTTACAAATTCGGTTTTTAGAGCCTTGACCTTTTCGGTATTGGATGCAGAAATTGCATAAAGTGCAATAAAGAGTGCCAAAAGCAAAGAAAGGAAATCTGCATAAGGAACAGCCCACTTCTCACCAGCGGGGCATTCTGGACATTTATGCTTCTTTGCCATACTTCTCCCCCTTAGCTAAATTGTGAAATCTTAGGCTGACTTGGATCTAGATATCCAAAAAGTTTGGCCTCTAGATTTCTTGGATTCTCACCACTTGCAATCGCTACAACACCTTCTAAAATCATTGTTTTTTCTTTGACAATATCCTTACTCTTTGCAATCATCTTATTTCCCCAAGGACCAAAAATCGCATAAGCCCCCATAATTCCTGTAACTGTCGCTGTAAAGGCTCCAGCAATACCTGCTGCCATTTTTGCCGGATTATCAAGAAGCTGGAGAGCTAGCATAAGTCCCATAACCGCCCCTACAAGCCCAAATACCGGACATGATTCTCCAGCTAGAATCCAGTAATGTCCAGCACCATGATAATACTCTTCAATCTGCTCAATCTGCACTTCCATATCTTCCTTTACAGAGTGTGCATCACGACCATCAATAATCATTGAAAGTGCTTCACGCATAAAGTCATCATCAAGTTGAGCCACTCTTGATTCTAGACCCAAAACACCATCTTTTCTTGCAATTGTTGAGAATTCAACAAGAAGTTTGATTTTTTCAGGAAGATTAACAGAAGAGCCGGTAAAAACCATTTTGACTTCTTTCCATGCTGCCTTGATATATTTGGAGTTTGTCCCAGTCATTGCCGAAAAAAGTGCGGTTGGGATCACGATAAGAATTGAGGTAATGTGCAAAATATGCAAAGGATTTCCCCCCTCCATAATATCCCCAACAGAAATACTCGTGACTGCCAGAACCATACCCAAAATCGTTGATAAATCCATTCTTCTACCTTATAAAAATCTAAAAGCACTAATTATACTTCAAAGTGTGTTAGGAAAAAGCACACTTTCTGCTAGTGTTTTATCTTGAATTTTACGATATGAAGCAAAAGAGATTCCATTTTGCAAAGAAATAATGAGATTGCTGTAAGTTTCAAAAAACATATACGCCTTATCTTCTTGGCTTGGAGTGGGAGGTGAAAGAGGGTGAGAGTGGTAAATCCCAATAATTTGCAAATGTGAAAATTCCTTTAGAACCCGCAGTTGTTCTTGGGGTGAAAAAGAAAAGTGTCTTGTAGGAGAGGGGTGAATGTTTTGCATGGGAAAAACCTCTAAAAGAATGTTGCTCTTCCCCTTTACCTCTCCTAGCAAATAGCCACAACACTCTTTAGGGGATTGTTCTTTAGCATGGGAGAGAATCTTCTCCCAAAGATTAGGAGGGATTAGGAGTTGCACGACAAAGCAGTTAGCACTTTGCTTGCATTTTTTCCACAGACTGGGCACTCAGGGTTTTTGGCGATTTTGAGTTTTCTAAAAGTCATTGAAGAAATCTCAACATTCAAAAGTGCATTGATCAAAGGTATTCCAACCCCTGTGAAAAATTTTAGAGCCTCGCAAGCCTGAATCGAACCCAAAATCCCAGTAATACTTCCAAAAAGTCCCATTTTATACAAACTTGCATCTTTTGGAGGAGATGGGAACAAACACCCCAAGCACGCACTATCAGGATAATATGTCATCGCTTGCCCCATATAGCGAACAATCCCTGCATGAGCATAAGACTTGTTGGATAGCACACAAGCTTGATTGACCAAAAATTTAGTCACAAAATTATCACTTGCATCAATCACAAAGTCATATCCACCAATCAAATCAAAAGCATTCTCTAGCTCAAAGCGAGTTTGATAAATCTCTACTTCCACATTTGGGTTAAGAGAGAGGATTGCATTTTTTGCACTCAAAACTTTAGAGATCCCAATATCACTTGTGCGATACATCACTTGGCGATGCAGATTGCTTACATCCACGACATCATCATCAACCAAACCAATCTTCCCTATTCCCGCTCCTGCAAGATACAAAGCATTAGGAGTGCCCAAAGCCCCACAGCCAATGATTAGCACGCTTGCATTTTTGATCTTCTCCTGCCCCTCTTCCCCCACATCATCAAGCATAAGATGGCGAGAATATCGAGCTTTTTCTTCTTGATTTAGCATATTTCCTCCTTAATTCTTGTAATCCACATATCTGTATGTTTTTGCTCGTTTGCCACACTGGTATCCTCTCCATGTCCTGGATGGATTGGCAAATCTCTCTGTAAATTTTTAAATCTCTGCAAACTCTCTTTCATATCACCAGGATTGCTATAAGCAAAATCATATCGCCCAATACAGCGATAAAAAATAAAATCCCCACTAAACAAATGAGAATCAATCTCTATCATACAGCACCCTGGAGTATGACCTGGAAAGTGATGGAAAGTGATATCTATTCCCTCTATTTTTATACTCTCGCTCCCCTTCTCAACCCCTATTGTATGGGTTGGAGCAGAAGGTATAAGTCCAAGCTCAAAACAATCACTCTCTAGCATAAACGCATCTTTTTGATGGCAGATTAAAGGCATTTGAGGAAAAGCTTCTCTCAAAGAAGCATTGCTCCAAATATGATCAAAATGTCCATGGGTATTAAGAAGTGCTAATGGATTCTCACACTGCTCTATAACCCATTTGCTCGCCCCAATCCCAGCATCAACAATAATCTGTCCTTGAGGGAATTTCAAAATATAGCAATTGGTTTGATAATCTCCAAAGGGATGTTTTAGGATTTCCATAATCTTCCTTAATAAAATTGATAAAATCACTATTATATTGCTTTTTTGGAGGGAGTTTATGAATTTGCAAGAAGTCAAAAACCTAGCTAAAGATTTTTTACTTGAAACCTATGCACCAGCTGATGTCGCCTTTGTAAAGGGGGAGGGTTGCAAACTCTATGATATGGAAGGGAGAGAATATATTGACTTTGCAAGTGGGATAGGAGTATGTAGCGTGGGATACGCTCATCCAGTCTATACACAAGCCCTAAGTGAGCAAATCCACTCTTTGCTTCATACCTCAAATCTTTTTTTTAATCCTACACAAGCTCTTTTGGCTCAAAAACTTGTAGAGCTAAGTGGCTATGATATGCAAGTGTTTTTTGCAAACTCAGGAGCTGAAGCCAATGAAGGGGCAATCAAACTTGCTAGAAAATATGCCCAAAGAGATTCTAATCGCTACAAAATCATCACCTTGCAATCAAGCTTTCATGGACGCACACTTGCCACACTCACAGCAACAGGGCAAGACAAGCTTCATCCAAATTATTATGCTCCTTATCCAGAGGGATTTGTAGTTGCACAAGATTTAAAACAGATTTATAAGCTAATCGATAACCAAACTTGTGCGGTTATGATTGAGCTTATCCAAGGAGAGGGAGGGATCTATGCCCTACCCAAAGAAGAAGTGCAAAAACTTTATGCATATCTGCAAGAAAGAGATGTTTTACTCATTGTTGATGAAGTTCAAAGTGGGATTTATCGCAGTGGAGAGCTATTTGCAAGCAATCTTTATGGCATAGAACCCGATATCATCACCACAGCCAAAGGCCTTGGAGGAGGTGTGCCAATAGGTGCAGTGCTAAGCAAACACAAAAACATCTTTGTAGCCGGAGATCATGGAAGCACTTTTGGAGGAAATTATCTTAGTAGTCGTGCTGGAATAAGTGTGCTTGAAATCCTCTCAAATCTTCATACTTCCAAGAGCCTACAATCCACAATCGCACTCTTTCATAAGTATTTGGATCAAACCTTAGAGCAATATCCTCAATACTTCTGTCAAAAAGTCGGTCTAGGGCTTATGGTGGGACTTCAAGCAGTTAGCGAAGAAGTGCAAAAGCTAATCATCTCAGAGAGTCTAAAGAATGGCTTAGTTATCTTGCGATCAGGAAAAAATGTAGTGAGATTCCTCCCACCCCTAACAATCAGTGAGAAGGAGATTAAAGAGGGGTTTGCAAAATTGTATGAGACTTTGAAAAGCATATAGAAATGAGTGAAGATATTTTTAGACTTTTTTGTGTCTGCAATTACTTTTGCTAAGTTGGCGATCAAATAAGAATTTCACAACTTAAAACCCAACATATCTTGAGCCAAAACTTTCATTGGCTCAAGATATTCCTCTTTTCTCCCGTATTTCTTTGATTTTGTGTTATATATATCCAAACTTTTATATTTCCTGAAAAGAAATTAAATTTATGGTAATATCAAGATAAATTTTATCTAAGGAATCTTGGTGGATCAAAAGCCTATATTCTTTCATCAACAAAACCTTACCCTCACTCCATCCACTTCTACCACTCCTCTTGTTCTTCTTCCATCAAATCTTGCTATCAAAGCCCAATGCCCCAAGGGAGACAATCCTCTAGAATTTGCTTATAACTCCAAGATTTTAGATCTCAATCACTCTTATATTTGCTTTGATTTTGCACTACCCAATACAACTCAGTGTTTCTTCTTCCCTACCAATTCGCTCTCTACTTATACCTCAATCTTCATCGATCTTTCATTACCCCCACTTTTGGGCATAGAATGTGCAATCTTTTGCTATAAAGACACTTCTGTTTTTTGCTTTTATCAAAACAAAACTTTGATTTATTACAAAAATATCGATGATGAGACTTCACTCTCCCACTGCCTGCTTCTTATCTCAAAACTTTATGGAGCAAACTCTCCGCATGTCGTTTTGTTTGACTATGGTTTCCCTCATCCCTTTGATTTTGACTCGAAAATCTCTCTGCTCACAGACACACTCTCTCTCCTCTTCCCCCCTCCACTCTTAACTCTTCAACACAAATCCTCTCTTCTTATCTCTTTGGCTAAATTTTCTCTATCTTGCACAATCATAGTTTCCCTAGTTTCTCTGCTTGCATTTTATCTCTCTCCTCCCCCTCCTAACCTCTCTCCCTCATTACCCCAATCCAAAAAGCTCAACATCTCCTACCCCCTCTACTCTCTTCTTCACATTCTCACGCCAGCACTTATCAATGAAAATTTTATAGGGTTTAGTTATGTTAGAGAAGAGGGGTTGATACTCACTTTCTCCAAACCTTTTTCACAACAACTCCTGCAATTATTGCATTCCAAAGGCTACAAAACTAACATCATCGATCCACTTACTCTAAGGATTTCAATATGAGAGAAAAAATAGAAAATTTTTTACTCCAAAGAAGTGCTAGAGAAATTTTGCTTTTCAAACTCTGTTTCTTGTCTCTTTGCATTTTATTTGCGTGGAAAACCCTAATAGAAGAGGCCACTCAAAGATTTTTTTCACGCACTCCATCTCAAGAATCTTCTCTTCCTCTTCCATTTTTGGGATATTTTGATTCTCAAGAATTGCTAACAAAAACTGCCAAACTCATCAACTCTTCTCAAAGCGATATCTCAAAAGAAAGTTTTACTCTCAAAATTCAAGGAAAAATACAAGATGATAAGTTGTTTTCTCTACTCAACACTCTCAAAAACTATCCAACCCTTCAAATCGATACTCTCTCTTTTGACATTCAAGAAAACTTTTCGCTCACACTCTCTGGGGAAAACTTTCAAACCTATGCACATTCCTCAGCATTGCTTCCAACCATTGCACCCCTCACCTCTCCTTGGAAGAAAACCCTCTCTGCCATCTCTCCACTCACTCTAGAGGCTCTCCTCAATCAAAAAGCAAAAATCAATGGGCATTGGATCAAGCTTGGAGAACAAGTCTCGGGCTATACACTCAAGGAGATTCAAAAAGATTGCATTATTTTGCAAAACACAACAGGATCTCTCACTCTTTATCTTAGAGAAAGGATTTTGAAATGAAATTTTTTACTCTCTTGTTTCCGATATTGCTCTTTTCTTTTTCTTGCAAAGAATCTTTTAGCTTTCAAGCCAATGGCACTGTTAGTTCGCTTGAGATTCTAGAAGAGATTGCCCAATCTTGCAAATTTAGTCTAATTTACACAGATTCTCTCTCTTATGAATTGCTCTCTAGTCTCAAACCCAATCTCAATATCAATCATCTTTCTGCAAAAAAATTTCTTGAAATCTTATTGGATAATGGGGGATTGCACTACACCCTCAAAGACAATATTCTAAAAATCTCTTTTCTCTCCACCAAAACTTATGATCTTAATTATGTTTCAACCTCTAGAGTTGGATCCAACAATACAGATGTAACCCTCACCCAATCCCCAAGTTTTGATACGCCATTTTCACCTCTAGGAAATGAAAATCTACAAATAGGTGGGGGCAATGGAAAAAGTGGAAGCAAAATCTACTCAAGGGATGAAGTGGATTTTTGGGGTGAGCTAAAAAAAGAAATTGCCTCTATTGCCTATCGCCCACAAGATCAATTTTTTGACAAGATTCCTCAAAGTATCACGATCAATAAAAGTGCAGGACTCATCACAATCACAGCCAGTCATCCCCAACACAAAAGAATCCAAACCTACCTAAACAAGCTTCATCAAAAAATGCACGCACAAGTTCTTATTGATGTGCATATCCTCACAATCAAACACAACAAATCTCAAACCGCAGGGATTAACTGGAATGAGCTATACAATCTAAGCAATCTTACAATCCCCTCAGCAGGAAGCACTGGGGCAAGTTTTTTGCAACTTAGCAAGGGTGGTGTCAATATGGAGCTAAATATTTTTTCTCAAGGGGTAAGCCTTACTCGCATTGTTGAATTTTTGCAAACTTATGGTGAAACTCGCTCGCTCTCCAATCCCAAAGTTCTCACTCTTAATAACCAACCCGCTCTTATCTCAGTAGGAAGTGTGTTGCGATATACACAAAACTCAGTCTATCAAAGCAGTTCGCAAGGAAGCAATATCCAAAACTCAACAGAAAACTATCCAAGTATTTTTGCAGGAGTTCTGCTAGATGTAACACCCTCAATCCAAGGAGAAGATATTATTTTAAAAATCAATCCTTCTATCACTCGTGCAAAAAATACAGAAGTAGAAAATGAACCAAACGCTCTAAAAACTCCTCCCAATCTCTCCACAAACCAACTCTCTTCCATGGTCAAAGTCAAAAGTGGAGAAAAAATTATTTTGGGTGGATTAATTTCAAATATCCATGCCAAAAAAGAATTCAAAATTCCCCTACTAGGAGATATCCCTATCCTTGAATATCTATTCAAATACAAGTGGGATTCAAATAGTGTAGAAGAGATGGTGATTATCATTTCTCCAAAAATCATCCACACCGCCACACCTCTTGATCAAGCAGGATATAAAGAGGTGGCAAAATTTTCTCTAGAGTTTAAAACATTGCTCAAGCAAATCAAAGAAGAAGAGCTTTTGCGACTTCATACGCCAAGCAATCAGTGGAGTGAAAAATGAAATATATCTCCATAGCACCGCTAGAAATATGCAAAAAGCTCAAATCCTTTCCCTGCTCTATTACTCCTCCTCAGATTGCTACGACACAAGAAGAGAGCGTTACTTTACTTTTAGACTTTCTTCCTCAAGATTTTAGTGAAGCAAAGATTTTTCTTATTTCTTCAGAAGTTTTTGAACAAATCATCACTCCAGTGCAAAGAGAAGAAGAAATCCAAGAAATTTGCAATCTTATCGCTCAAGATGAGAATCTTGCCATTCAAAAACTTCTGCACTATTTTCTTGCACAAGCTATCAAGCTCAATGCAAGCGATATTCATTTTCATTCACTTAAAAACTGCATTGAGATCAAAATGCGTATTGATGGGGAATTAAGAGAGTTTGCTACACTCTCCCAAGAGTTTTTTCTTCCTCTTAGCTCATTTATCAAGCTTGAATGTATGCTTGATATTCACGAGATGAGAAAGCCCCAAGATGGTAAATTCTCTCTTATTTTTGAAGAAAGGGAATATGATTTTAGAGTAAGTTGCATTCCGACCATCAAAGGCGAATCTCTGGTTATAAGAATCCTCTATAAGGACACAAAAGAAAAAACACTTCAAGAATTAGGGTTTGATAAAGATTTGCAAAATGCACTATCTATGCCCTATGGGCTTATACTTGTAACAGGCCCCACAGGTAGTGGAAAAAGCACAACACTTTATTCTATGCTTCACACTCTCAAAGACTCACGCAAGAAAATAATAACCATTGAAGATCCAGTAGAGTATGATGTCGCGGAGTTGGTTCAGATTGCGATCAATGAAAAATATGGCTTTGGATTCCAAGAGGCTCTAAGAAGTATTTTACGACAAGATCCTGATGTCATTATGGTGGGAGAAACTCGAGATGAAGAAACTCTCTCCTTGCTTATTCGCTCCTCTCTCACTGGACATTTGGTTTTTTCAACACTACATACAAATGACTCACTAAGCACTATTGAGAGATTGTTGGATATGGGAGCAAAATCTTACCTTCTCTCCTCCCTCCTCCATCTCATCATCTCCCAGCGTCTTCTTCCTCGCCTATGCCCTCATTGCAAATGTAAAATAACCCACCCCCTAAAAAAACTTCCACTCAAATACAAAGATCAGATCTTTTATGAAGCCAAAGGATGTGAGAAATGTAACAACAGGGGCTATCAAGGACGCATTCTTATCTATGAAACTCTTTTTGTTGATGAGCATCTTCGAGAACTTATCCATCAGCACGCATCAAGAGAAAAACTTCTAACACAGCTAAAAAACAAAGGATTTGAGAGCCTTTTTGAGAACGCTATGCAAAAAGCTTGCAGGGGAGAGCTATCTCTATCTCAAGCCATTGCATTTCTTCAAGAGTAATGAGTTATTTCCCATAAACTAAAACTCTACTCACCCATCATCCCCATCATCCCCATCATCCCCATCATCCCCATCATCCCCATCATCCCCATCATCCCCATCATCCCCATCATCCCCATCATCCCCATCATCCCCATCATCCCCATCATCCCCATCATCCCCA
>DXDJ01000033.1 GCA_019115525.1 Candidatus Helicobacter avistercoris
GGTAGAATTCTCTAAAGAGAGTTATTCTCTTAATTGGCTTGGAAAGTCTTATGCAAGTGTGCTAAGAAATGAGCCTCCCACCACTTGGATAAAGCCTAATCACTCTTTTAACTCCACTCACCCAAACTCCCAAAACTTTCTTATTAAAGGCGATAATCTTGAAGCCCTCAAGCTTCTCAAAAACACCTATGAGAAAAAAATAAAAATGATTTATATCGATCCGCCTTACAACACGGGAAGCGATGGGTTTGTTTATACCGATGATTACAAATATACTCCAAAAAAGCTTTCTAGCCTTTGTGGTATGAGTGAAGAGGATTGTAAAAAAATGCTTGAGTATTACTCCAAAGGCAAAAACTCCCATAGTGCTTGGCTTACTTTTATGTATCCTAGACTTTCTTTGGCAAGGAATCTCCTCAAAGAGGATGGCGTGATTTTTATCTCTATTGATGATAACGAACAAGCTCAGCTTAAACTTCTCTGTGATGAGATTTTTGGGGAGGAGAATTTTATTGAAACTTTTTTATGGAACAAAACGCAAACTCCTCCATCAGCCTCAAATAAAACAAGAAAAACTCACGAATTTATCTTGTGTTATCAGCGAAATAAAAACTCTGAAAAATTTATCGCAAGGTACTCAGAAGGAGGAGATGCACCATTATGGAATGAAACAAATTCTCTAAGAACGCTAGTTTTTCCTGAAAACTATGTAAAAACAAACCTTGAAGATGGAGTATATTTGAAGGGAAAAAGAGACAAAATTGAATTGTTAGATGATGTGGTTGTGAAAGATGGAATGATTTCAAATCGCTTTCAACTTAGGGGGCATTTTCGGTGGAAACAAGAAACCCTAGATGATGAAATCAATAATGGAGTTTTGTTGATTGTAAAAAGCGACACTTTTTCAATTAGATATTGTAGAGATGGTAAAAGAGAGGTTATGCCGACAAATGAGATTTCGAAAAAAGATGATGTTGGGACAAACGAAAATGCTTCATCTGAACTGAAAAATCTTTTTAATGGTTCTAAAATTTTTGATTTTAGCAAACCATCTAGTCTAATAAAATTTCTAGTAAAAATTTGCAATATTGCTCCTAACGACATTATCCTTGACTTCTTTGCAGGAAGTGGGACAACAGCTCAAGCAGTAATGGAATTCAATGCTGAAGATAATGGCAATCGGCGTTTTATCCTTGTGCAACTTCCTGAGGTCATCGATGAGAAAAGATCTAAAACAGCTTATGATTTTGTCAAAAACACTTTGGGGATAGATGAGCCAAAGATTAGTGATATTACACAAGAGAGGATTATCAGGGCTTCAAAACAGATAAAAGAAAAACACCCTGAGTATAAGGGAGATTTGGGCTTTCAAGTCTTTGAGCTTGAGGAGATTCCAAGTGAGTTGGCAGAGATAAAGCAGTCAAATTTTGAGAAAATCAATCATCTTTTTGCAAATGAGGATATAGACAAAATGCTAGATATTGAGGCGATTTTGCAAAGCTTTTGTCTTTATGATTCAATCCCTTTGGGAGCTGAACTTGAGAAAGTGGATTTGGGTGGATATATTGCATATAAGTTTCAAGAGCGTATCTATCTGCTTCATCAGGGATTCCAAACAAAGCATTTGCAAGAATTTTTGAGAAAAATGGATGATGAAGAGAGCTTTTGTGTCGGTGAGATTGTGCTTTTGGCGTATTGCTTTGAGAGTGCAAGGCGTAGAGAGATAGCAGAGGCAATCAGCTACTACAATAAAAAATCCCGTGAGCTAAAGATTGTTGTGAGGGGGTAGTATGGGGTTTGATTATGAGAGGAATTTGCCTCATCAATGCAGAGCAATAGAATCGATAAGCGGAATCTTTGAAGAGAGTGTATGTAAAGAGCCAAAAGGAGAGATGGCGCATCTTATCAATCCATTTTATCAAATCAAGCAAAGAGTGATTGAGAGGGTGCAAAGAAATAATGAGCTAGAAGAGAGAAGCACTAAAGAGAAAATCTTTGATATTTGTATGGAAACGGGGACGGGGAAAACCTACACCTATACCAAAATGATGTATGAGCTTTACAAAAATTTCAAAATCTCAAAGTTTGTGCTAATCGTGCCAAGTGTGGCAATCAGACTTGGAGCTTTGAAGTTTTTGGATTCTGTGGATACTAAAAGGCATTTTAGAGATGATTATGGTTGTGAGCTAGAGGTGTATGAGCTTTCTAGCCAAAAGAATAGGGGGAAAAAGAGTGTTTTTCCTAGTGCTGTGAATGATTTTTTCAATGCAGAGT
The DNA here is from genome assembly GCA_019115525.1 of Candidatus Helicobacter avistercoris. Lineage (GTDB taxonomy): Bacteria > Campylobacterota > Campylobacteria > Campylobacterales > Helicobacteraceae > Helicobacter_G > Helicobacter_G avistercoris. The sequence goes on from DXDJ01000033.1 coordinate 2,275, forward strand.
GCAAGAGTGGAATCCAAGTCTTACTCATCAATCACGGAATGCTGACAAGCTCTAGCATAGAGGAAACATACGATAAAAATCTTTATGATCGCTATGACAATGTGTTTGAAGCGATTGGTGCACTTAATGCAGTGGGAATCATCGATGAGCCTCATCGCTTCAAAGAAACAAGTCAGGGGTGGAAAAAGATTGAAAAACTTGGATTGCAGATGATATTTCGCTTTGGAGCGACTTTTGAAAATCGTTATAAAAATCTCATCTATGAGCTTAATGCCTTTGAGGCATTTAGGCAGGATTTGGTGAAAGGGATTATCGCTGAAGTTTGTGAGTTTAGAGATGGTGAAAGGGAGTATATCAGACTTAAAAAAGTGGAGAAAAATCTTGCAGAGTTTTGGCTAGAGAGGGGCAAGGAGAAGAAAGAGTTTGTGCTTCAAGAGAAAGATTCCCTCTCAAGTATCAATGAAGTGGTGGATATCAGTATTGAAAAGATTGGCAAAAATAAGGTTTTGCTCTCAAATGGTTTGGAACTAAGAGAGAAGGATAGAATCAGCCCTTACTCTTATAATGATACGCTTAAAATGGATATGATGAAAAGAGCAGTTAGAAGGCACTTTGAGATTGAGAGGGATTTGCTAAATCGTGAGGTGAAAATCAAGCCTTTGACTTTGTTTTTTGTGGATAGTCGAGATGAGGATTATCGCAATAGAGATGATGGGAGCTTCATCATAGAGTTTGAGATGTGTGTGAGGGCGTGTGTAGAAGAGTTGCTTGAAGAGAAGCAAAGCCCTTTTTATAGAGAGTATCTCAAAAAAACACTTGCAAATCTTGAGGGAGTGCACGGAGGGTATTTCTCAAAGGACAATCAAGAAAGTGATGAGAAGATTCAAGCCCAAATTGATGAGATTTTGAGAGATAAGGAGAAGCTTTTGAGTCTTGAGAATATCAGGAGATTTATCTTTAGCAAATGGACTTTGAGGGAGGGGTGGGATAATCCTAATGTCTTTCAGATATGCAAACTTAGAAGCAGTGGGAGTGAAACTTCTAAGCTTCAAGAGGTGGGAAGAGGGCTTAGAATCCCTGTCAATGAGTATATGGCAAGGGTAAAGAGTGAGAAGTTTTATTTGCATTATTATGTGGATTTTACCGAGAGAGATTTTGCAAAAAAACTCAAAAATGAGATTTGCAAAGATGCAAAGAGTGTGTATATCGAAGAGAATGCCAAAAAGCTAGAGCCTGAAGTGATAAAGAGGATCTGTGCTTTTAGTGAAAAAAGTGAGAATGAGTTATTGGAGTTTTTGGATAGTGAGGGGGTTATCAATCGAAGCAATGAATTCAAAGAAGGGGGATTGGAGAGGCTTAAAACACTCTTCCCTCAAGTCTTTGATAATAGTTGGCTAGAGGATAAAATCAAAGATAAAGAGAGCAAAAAGCGTGTATGTATCAAAAAAGGGAAATATCAAGAGTTAAAAGAGTTGTGGGAAGAGATCAATAAAAAGGCGATTTTGCAATACAAGATTGAGAGTGAGGGGGAGTTTGAGAAGATTTTGGTGGCATTTTTTGAGGGGTATGAAGCAAAGAGCAATTTTGAGATGGCTAGTAAAAAAATTGATGTTAGAGATGATGGGGTGGAAGTAGTGGAGAGTAGAAGGAGCATTGAGAGTGGGGGAGGGATAGATACGCTTAAATATGGGGAATTTTTGCTAGAGCTTTGCAAAACCCTCTCTCTCAATCCAATCACTTTGCATAAAGCGATTGCAAAGAGTGGATTTAACCTAAAGGGGATTCTTAATCCAAGCAATATCAAAAAGATTCAAAAAGACTTTAATGACTTTTTGCTAGAGCATAGTTTTGCCCAATCTTGTCTTGATGTAGGGTATTGCAAGGTGTCAAACAAAATCCACCCCACAAGCTTCACAGATAGTGAGGGCAATCCCCTCTCAGAAATCAATCCAAACAAAATAGGCACAAAATTTATTCAAAAAGAGCCACCTGAGGCGTATTTGTTTGATGAGATTTTTGTGGATAGTGATTTTGAGGCAGAGGATATTCAAAAAAGGATTGATGAAGTGGTGGTTTTCACAAAGATTCCTAAAGAATCCATTCGTATCCCTGTGGTGGGTGGAAGAACCTATTCGCCTGACTTTGCTTTTGTGGTGAGAGAGAAGAGGGGGAGTGAGTTTTTGCATTTGGTGGTGGAGGCTAAGGGCAAAGAGGAAATAGGGCTTAGCAAGATGGAAGAAAAGAAAATCGAGTTTGCAAAGCGATTTTTTGGCAATCTCAAAGTAAGGTTTGAAGCCCAATATAGTGGGGATCGTTTAGCGGAAATCATCAAAAAGGCTTTAGGTAAAAATCAATCAAAGTAGTTGGGAAAATCTCATTATCTCCCACCTTACTTGCTATAATTAAAACTTTTATTTTTTGATTTCTAAGGATTTGTATGCAAACAAAATATATCTTTGTGACAGGAGGAGTGCTAAGCTCGCTAGGTAAGGGGATCACATCTTCTTCAATCGCTACACTTTTGAAACATTCTGGATTTGAAGTATCAATTCTCAAAATTGACCCCTATATCAATCTTGATCCAGGCACTATGAGTCCTCTTGAGCACGGAGAAGTGTTTGTAACCCAAGATGGTGCAGAAACAGATCTTGATATCGGACATTATGAGAGATTTCTCAATAAGAGTTTAGAGAAAAAGAACAATTTCACCACAGGGCAAGTATATCTCTCAGTCATTGAAAAAGAGAGAAGAGGGGAATATCTAGGCAAAACTATTCAAATTGTTCCTCACATTGTTGATGAAATCAAGCAAAGAATCCGATCCGTTGGAGAGGGGAGCGATTTTTTAGTCGTTGAACTTGGAGGAACGGTAGGGGATATGGAGGGAATGCCTTATCTTGAAGCGATTAGAGAGATGAAGCATGAGTTAGGAAATGAAAGAGTATTAAGCATTCATGTAACCCTTGTGCCTTATATCAAAACAGCAGAAGAGCTAAAAACTAAGCCTACTCAACACTCTGTCCAAGAGCTTCGTCGCATAGGAATTAGCCCTCAAATCATCGTAGCAAGAAGCGAGAAGCCTCTAAGTAAGGAGCTTAAACGCAAAATCGCCCTAAGCTGTGATGTAGCCGATGATAGTGTGATTGTTGCAGAGGATGCAAAAAGTATTTATCAAGTGCCACTAAATTTCTTGCAAGAGGATATCCTTACTCCTATTGCTCGTAATTTCGCACTCCCACCTTTTAAGCCTAATATGCAAGAGTGGGATTTGCTTGTCAAAAAAATCATCTCCCCCAAAGAGAGTGTAACCATAGGCTTTGTAGGAAAATATCTTAGCCTTAAAGAATCTTACAAATCCCTTACAGAGGCTTTGGTACATGCTGGAGCCAATCTTGATGCAAAGGTGAATATCAAGTGGATTGATAGTGAAAACCTAGAGAAAACAAATCTCCACGAACTAGAAGAGTTAGATGGGATTTTGATCCCTGGTGGGTTTGGAGAGAGAGGGGTAGAGGGCAAAATCCTAGCAATCCAGTATGCAAGAGAAAACAAGATTCCATTCCTTGGGATCTGTCTTGGAATGCAACTCTCTATTATCGAGTTTGCACGCAATGTGTTGGGGATCAAAGAAGCCACTTCAAGTGAGTTTGATCCCAAAACTTCTCATCCTTTTATTTATATGATTGAGGATTTTATTGATCAAGAAGGTCAAAAGCAGATTAGAACCCATACCTCCCCTCTTGGTGGAACAATGCGACTAGGAGAATATGAGTGTGAGCTAAAAGAAGAAACATATATTCAAAAAGCCTATGGCAATGCAAAAATCATCAAAGAACGCCATCGTCATCGCTATGAAGCAAACCCAAAATACCGCTCTATGCTAGAAGAGAAGGGGCTTATTATTAGTGGAGAAAGCAATGGGCTGATTGAAACTTTGGAGCTTTCAGATCATCCTTGGTTTGTAGCTGTTCAATTTCACCCAGAATTTACCTCACGACTCCAAAGCCCAAATCCTGTGATTTTGGAATTTGTCAAACAATCTTTAAAGCACTAAATGCTTGATTTATCTCAAATCTACTCCATCCTCTCTTTGAGGTTTGCCAATGAGGAAATTACCTCTTTAAAATCCCTCCCCTCTCCATTTTCTCTTAAAAATGTCAAGGAGGGGGCTGAGAGATTTAAAGAGGCTTTTTTGCAAGAGAAAAAAATCCTTATTGTTGGAGATTATGATGCAGATGGGATCTTATCTACGGCGATAATGGTGAGATTTTTTGAATCTATTGGCGTTAGAAATTTCTCGTATGTCATTCCCAATCGTTTCAAAGATGGGTATGGAATCAGTGAGGGGGTTTTGGCAAGATATGAGGGAGTGGATCTAATCATCACCGTAGATAATGGGATTACAGCTCTTGAGGTTGCAAAAGAGTGTAAAAAAAGAGGGCAAACCCTCATCATCACCGATCATCATTCTCCAAAAGATGAGCTTCCTGATGCATTGATTATCAATCCCAAAGTGAGTGGCTTTGCTCAAGAAGAGATTTGTGGATGTTTGGTGGCATGGTATTTTTGTGCTGGGATCAAGCAAGTTTTGGGAGTGGAGTTTGATCTTGGTAGTTTGCTAGAGTTTGTGGGGATTGCAATTATCTCAGATGTTATGCCTCTTCTTGAAATCAACCGCACACTTCTTAAGCAGGCAATCAAAAAATATCCAACATCCACTTATCCTTGTTTTGAAGTTTTAAGAGGGGTTTATAAAAATATAGATGCAGAATGTATTTCTTATTACATCGCCCCTCTGCTCAATGCTTCTGGGCGTATGGGGGAAGCTGATGTGGCATTAAATTTTGTGCTTAGCAAAACTTTGGAAGAAGCAAAAGAGCATTACAAAGCCCTAAAAGATCTTAATAATAAACGCAAAAAAATCCAAAGCTCTCTTGAGCAAGTCGCTTTGCAACAAGTTAGAGAGGGGAGGGATTGTGTAGTAGCGTATGGGGAAGATTGGCATGAAGGGGTGCTAGGGATTTTGGCAGGAAGATTGGCAAATCGATTTGAAAAACCTGCTTTTGTCTTAAGTGCCAAAGATGGCAAATACAAAGGAAGCGGAAGAAGCACAAATGAAATCAATTTGCTCAAAAGCTTAGAGAAACTTCCCAGTGAGGTTTGTGAATTTGGCGGACACAGTAAGGCTATGGGGATTTCTATTGCACCTGAGCATATTGAAAACTTTGTAGAGATTTTTGAGGCAGTGCAAGAGGGGGATGAGGAAGAGAGAGGGTATCTAGGAGAGATCGGAAGAGATGTGTTAAGAGGAGAGATTTTTGGACTTCTTGATTCTTTTGCTCCTTATGGAGAGGGCAATCCTGAACCTATTTTTTCTATCAAAGAGCTAGAAGTGCTAGAGTGCAAAAAGATTGGAAAAGACAAAGAGCATACTTCTTTGAGATGCAGGGTTTTTGGAAGAGTGCTTAAGGCGGTGGCATTTTTTCAAGAGATTGATGATGTCAAAATGCTCTATGATGTATATTTCTATCTCAAAAAAGATCTCTACACTCAGCAACCCACCCTACATATCCAAAGCTTCCTATGCCCTTCATCACCCAAAATTTCTTAATCCCCCAAGAACAAAAAGCTTTTTTGTGGCTGATGAGAAGTTTTGGCTATTCTCAAAGAGAGGCACAAAAGATTTTGGATAAAGGCTGGCTTACCCAAAGCGGAAGAGCTATCACAAAGTCAGAGAGCATTTGTGGAGAGGTGGATTTTTTGCATTTTTCTCCTCAAAGACTTTTTTTGAAAAAACTTTTGCTAAGAGATTCGTTTGTAATTTATGACAAACCTGCAGAACTCCTCACACATCCTAGAGGCACACAAACGGAGTTGAGCGTGTGTGATGAGCTAAAAGCAGAATTTGGCTCTAATGCCAATCCTGCTCATCGCCTTGATGCACTCACAAGTGGTATTTTGCTTTGCAGTATTGATAAGAGCAAAGAAGCAAAGCTAAAAAGCCTCTTTGAAAATGGAAAAATCAAAAAAACCTATCAAGCACTTATTAGAGGAGAGATGAAAGAGGAGATTTTGCTTGATGCTCCCATCCTCTCTCCAAAAAAAGAAGATAAGTTTTTAGATTTGCAGATTCGATCCAAAATCTCTGAGGAGGGGAAAGAGGCTCAAACTCTTTTTCGCCCCCTATGGAGCAAGAATGGAGTGAGTTTGATAGAGGCTATTCCCCTTACAGGTAGAACTCATCAAATCCGCCTTCATCTCTCTCATCTAGGGATGCCAATCTTAGGAGATCCCCTCTATGGATGTGAAGATAATCATACTCGTGAGTTTTTGCACTCTCATCTCTCTTCTCAAAAAAGAAAAGAGTATTTTGGGATGGAGAGATTAGCGCTTCATGCTTCAAGGCTGGAGTTTGAGTTTGAAGGAGAAGAAATCATAGTGGAGAGTAAGAGTGGGTTTAAAGCCCCAAACTCTTCTGACATAGATCTCTCCAATTAGAGAGGATGTCAATCTCTGCACACTCTTTAAAAGAATCTTTAGCATCCTCTCCTAAGGCTTTAAGAAGTGAGCCTTGGATATAGAGAATTTTTTGGCGATCTGCAGGAGTGAGATTGCCTTTGAGCAAGGAATTGATAACTTCTTTGCTTTCTTTAAATCTTCCAGCCTTATTGAGTGTTTCAATCAAAACAAGATTGACATAAGGAGTGTCATCATAGTTTTTGACTTTTGGTTGGAGGGCTAAAATATCTTTAGCATACACTTCAACAGCATTGGCATCCCCCTTGCTTTTTGCCCAATCCATAAGAATCCTCCATACCTTTAGTATTCTTGCATCATCTTTGAAATTTTCATTGAGCAGTGCTGAGAGTTTTTGAGCTTTTTCAAAAAGCTTTAGCTCTGCTAAGTCGTGGAAGAGATAAAAATCAACATCATAATATTCTGTTAGCTTCAAGGCGTGAGCGATATTGGAAGTATCATCTCCTGCAAGGCGTGATTGGGTATAGTCTCCTAGCTCATAGAGCACTTTTGTAAGTCTGTATGTCCAAGGAAGCTTTTCTTCCGCACTTTTATTCTCCAAAGACACGCTATCAAGGATTTCTTTCCCCTCTTTGTAATGCCCAATAGAATACAAACAATCAAACAAATCTAGTTTTGCTTCAGATCCAAACTCTATGGCATTACTCCCTTTGAGATATGGAGGGATTTTTTTGCACTGATTGTTTTTGAGCATTTCCAAAATCAAAGCATTTTTGCTTTTTGCAAGTAAAGGCGAGTTGGGGATATGTGCCTCAAGATTGAGAACATCTTGATATTTTTCAAGATCAAAGAGTACTTGAGCTTTGATTTGATAGGCAGTTTGGGCTTCTTTGGTATTTGGATATTTTTTAATAATTTCATCCATTGCCTTGATTTTGTCTTCGGGCTTGTCATGATCTTCAATATCAAAAAGTAAGCGATCATTTCTTAGCACCACACTTTTGTATTCTTTGGAATTGGGGTATCTAGATAGAAATTCAAGATTATAAGCTCGTGCTTTATCAAGCATTCCTGCACTCTGATACCATTGAGCTACATTATCAATCAAATCTTCCAATCTCTCATCATTTGGATTGAGATGATCAATAAGATAGCTACCAATACTTGCAGCACTATCATAAAGTTCATAACCTGCTAAAGCTTTTGCCACAGAGATACTTTGCTGAGAGTTTTCCAAAAGATAGGCAGGATTGCTTTTTAAAATCAAATCCAAAAGTTCTTTTGCTTTTTCTTTTTCATTGTGTTCAAGACTAAACAATGCCCATTCCACGGCAATTTGATCTGCAGTTTGCTTGTTTTTTGCACTTCTGTATGCATCTACAAAATAATTGGGCGTGATTTTGTATAGCCCCTCAGAGGCAAAGTTTTTGGCAAGTTGCATTTTTGCAAGTGCCATCCAGTTTGTATCCCCATATTCATTGATGATTCTCTTGTAGTAATAATATGCCTCATCATTGAGAAAGATTTGTGCATAGGTGTTTGCAAGGATATATAACACCTCAGGAATCGATTTGTCTGAAGGATAGGCTTTGATCCACTCCAATGCTAAAGTAATGATCGTGTTGAGGTTGTCTTTTGTTGGAAAGTGAGAGAGAGCTTTGATTTTGTAAAACATAAAATCTTTTCTAAAAATACTAGAAGGAAAAATTCTCAAGGCCTTGCTTGAATCATTTAAAACATCAGCATATTTTTGTTGAGCAAAGAGAATACGGATTTCTTTGAGTTTGTCAAAATCCAATCCCTCTTCGTATTTTAGGGGGCGTAAATTGATATCAAGTTGTTTGATATAGAGATTATCTACACTTGGAATATTGATAGGAAAATTCAAACCACTTGTTTGTTCCTCAGAAAGGAATGGGATACGATCGATATAGCCTACAATTTGCCAATGCTTTGATTTTTTGGGGCGTTCTTTGGGGATAGGGGTTGGGTTTTTTAAGTCAATGAAAGTTGAAAAAAGCTTAGCTTTGAATTTGGGGGTGATAAGAAAGTAGAAATGATTGTCCTCCACTTTTGTAGCAAGATTGAAAAATACCGTATCAGTAGGCACAAAGTTATTGATAGGGGTTTTGTCTATTTGGCAGACAACAGATGTAACATCGCCATAGACACTATAATTTTCTTTGCACTCAAAGGGAGTTGAAGCATTGAGGTTGAGAACAGAAAAATCTTGATTATTTTCTTTACCAAAATTTACCTGTATTTCAAGCCCCATTCCCAAAACAATGCCAAAAAACAATCCAAAAATAATACGCAAATTTCTATTCCTTCCAATCTTTCTAGCATTTAGAAAGCAAAAACAATTCCTTATTTTTGGATTTGGATTTTTTGATAGGGATAGTGAGGATAGGATAGAGGTGTTTCCAAAATAGCAATAACCCCTCTCATTTTCTCATCAAGAACAAAATTTGTTTGAATCTCCAAATCCCTAGCCAAGATTGAAATATTTTGGAGATGATCAAGCTTGCAAAAGCGTGCAAATTGACTTGAGCCTCTGAGTTGATGATGATTGGAGTGAGTGATCCTAGCAATGATTCCATTGCTTTCCCCTAGAGGTTGATAAGAGCTTAGTAGCTCGGTATTGAGCAAGAGGGGGAATCCCATAGCATCTGAGCAGGCAGAAAGTATGGAGAGGATTTTATGCCCTAGAGGATGAGCGAGAAAATCTTGTGTGAGTATCATGCAAAACGCATCTTGATCAATAAACTCCAAGACCTCCTCTAGCTCTTCCTCTCCAACATTACTTTCTGCACTTAAATATCCCATATCAAAATTCTTTAGAGTTTGGAAAATTTGAGGGCAAAGGGTGTGAGCCAAAAGCATAGCAACACCTTCTTCGCTCCCCACTTCATAATTGACTTGATTGGGGCAATCTAGCATTAAAGGTGAAAAAACAAAAGAATTTTTGTCAATCAAATGAGGGGCATAGCCTAAAATAATTTTTTTATTTTTAATTTTTTGTGTTTTTTTGAGTTGAAATAAACGCTCCATAAGCTTTCCTTGTAGTATTATTCTTTTTTTGAAATTCTATACTTTATATCACTAAAAACATCTAATTCTTTGATTTTTAAGCTGGTATTTTTAGGGGCAGATTATGTTAAGACGATCGTTTTTGTTTTTTGTAACTTTGGGATTACCTCTGATGTTTGGAGGATGTTTTTTTGTCAATATGTTTGATTTTGGACCTTCTATTGATTTGGCAAAACACAATTGGAAGATTGTTTCTTTTGTGTTGGGTGGAGAAAAATATGAGGCAAAAGACTTTGAGCAAACTCCATCAATGAGGTTTGATACCGAAGAACTAAAAGTCTATGGCAATACAGGATGCAATACATTTTTTGCAACCTATGTGTGGCTCAAAGATAAAGATGACACCATAGAGATGAGAAACTCAGGGATGACACGCAAATTGTGTGCTTCTCCTGAGGCAATGAAGTTCGAGCAAAAACTTATGGAAGAATTTGATGGAGAATTTACAGTCATAGAAGAAGAAAACAAGCTCACACTCAAAAAAGAAACTCTAATCATCAATCTTGAAGCCCTCAATGCTCCTGTTGGAGAAAAAGCCGATTCTTAATGTGGCAACTTCAGGCTCAATCTCAAGGCTTCTATGAAATCAAAGGCTCAAAATTTTTGAGCTTTCTTACTCCTAGCGATGAGTTTTTATCTACCCTCACATCCCTAAAATCCCTCCACCCCAAAGCCGTGCATTTTGTCAGTGCTTCAAGAATTTTGCAAGAGGGGCAGGTAATAGAGAGTTTTAGCGATGATGGAGAACCAAAGGGGAGTTCAGGAGTTCCTACACTTAATGTTTTGCGAGGAGAAGGGCTAGTGAATGTTGGGGCAATCAGTGTGCGATATTTTGGTGGCACATTGCTAGGGGTTGGAGGGCTTGTGAGAGCTTATACACAAGCTATACAAAGTGCGATTGAAAATGCCAAAGAGCAAAATCTCATCTCTGCTTATGAAAAACTCATCGAGTGGGAGATAGAGGTTTCTTATTCTCTGCTCAGTCAGATCCTCTATCTTGCTCAAAAAACACAGACAAAAGTATTGCAAAGAGATTTTTTAAGCCATAGTGTTAAACTAATTCTGTGTGCAAATCTTGCAAGCAAAGAAGAATTTGAGAATCTTTGTGCAAGTGAAGCAATCTTGCTGTGTTAAAATTTTGTCTTTTGGAGGTAAAAAATGGCAACTTATGAGTGGCTCAAAATTTTTCATATCCTCGCTTTCACTTCGTGGATGGCGATGCTTTTTTATATCCCTAGACTTTTTGTCTATCATGCAGAGCATATTGAGAATCAAGGTTTTACAGAAGTGGTAAAAATCCAAGAGAGCAAGCTGTATTACTTCATTGGCTGGCCTGCGATGATCGCGACTTTGCTTAGTGGTGTAGGGTTGATTGTGGTGCTAGGTGGTGGAGAGTATATGAGGGTATCTGCTTGGCTTCATATCAAGCTAACATTGATTATCGCACTTGTAGGCTATCATCTTTTGTGTGGACATTATATGAAGAGTTTTGAGAAAGGTACTTGCACAAGGAGTGGGAAGTTTTTTAGAGTATTTAATGAGATTCCAACACTTATTTTGATTGCCGTTGTGATTTTGGTGATTTTACAACCAAATTTGTGGGTGAAATAGATGGCAAAGCTTTGGGCTGGGCGATTTAGCAAGGATAGCAATAAGCTACTAGATGAGTTCAATGCTTCTATTATGTTTGATAAGGAGCTTTGGAAGCAAGATATTCAAGGTTCAAAGGCTCATGCCCAAATGCTTTGCTCTTGTGGGATACTCACAGAGAGCGAGAGAGATGCCATCATAAAGGGGTTAGAAGAAATTGCAGGAGAGATAGAGAGAGGGGAGTTTGTCTTTAGACTCAGTGATGAGGATATTCACATGAGCATTGAGGGGGCATTGACTCAAAAAATTGGCGAAGCAGGGAAAAAGCTTCACACCGCAAGAAGTCGCAATGATCAAGTGGCACTAGATTTTAGGCTTTACACTCTTAGGAGTAATTCTCAAATCCGCACCTTGCTTTTAGAGCTTATAGATACCTTGCTATCTCTTGCAAAAGAAAACACCCAAACACTTCTAGCAGGAATGACACATCTCCAACATGCCCAGCCTATTAATCTTGGCTTTCATCTTGTAGCTTGGGTGATGGGGCTAAAAAGAGATTATGAGAGAATGAGTGAGAGCTATAAACGAAACAATTTCTCTCCTCTAGGAAGTGGAGCATTAGCTGGTGTGCCTTATGCAACAGATAGAAATATGACTGCTTCTTCTCTAGGCTTTTTTGCCCCAACACTTAATGCAATGGATTCTGTAAGTGAGCGAGATTTTGCTCTTGATTTGCTCTATGAAATCTCTATGATTATGATGCATATCTCAAGAGTGGCAGAAGAGCTTGTGCTATGGAGTAGCTATGAGTTTGGCTATATTAGCTTTAGCGATGAATACTCCACTGGAAGCTCGATTATGCCTCAGAAAAAAAATCCTGATGTTGCAGAACTTCTAAGAGGCAAGAGTGGTAGAGCTTATGGAAATCTCATCGCACTGCTTGTAGTGATGAAAGGTTTGCCTCTAGCTTACAACAAAGACACACAAGAAGACAAAGAAGGAGTCTTTGATAGTGTCAAAACTGCAATCATCAGCCTTGAAATCCTCAATAAAGCACTTCAAACCCTCACCATCCACTCTGAGAGAATGGAGCAAATGGCAAAAATCGGACATCTCACAGCCACGGATTTGGCAGACTTTTTGGTGCAAAAGTGCAATGTGCCTTTCCGTGAAGCTCATCACATCACAGGGCAAGTGGTAGCTTATGCAGAAAGCAAGGGCGTGGATATTAGCGAGCTAGAGGAGAGCGAGATAAGAGAGATTGATACTAGGATCAAAGAGGGGGTTAAATCTGTGCTGGATTTAAGAGCCTCAATGAATGCTAGAGATTCTTATGGTGGCACTTCAAGTAAGCAAACCCAAAGTCAAATCAATACACTTCAAGCGTGGCTAAGTGAGGTAAGAAATGGATAAGCAAAAGCAGATTGTAGAAATGTTTGATGAGATTGCTCCAAGCTATGATCTAGCCAATAGAGTTCTTAGCTTTGGAGTGGATGTGAAGTGGAGAAAAGAGGGCTGTATCAAAGCAATCGGACGTTTAGGAAAAGAAAAGAATCTAAAGGTCGCAGATCTAGCTTGTGGGACTGGAGATATGATTTTGCATTGGCAGAAGTATTTGGGAGAGGGGTGCGAGTTTGTAGGGATTGATCCCTCGGCTCAAATGCTAGAAGTGGCTAAGAAAAAAGTGCAAGATGCAAGCTTTATTCAAGCTCAAGCCCAAGAAATCCCACTAGAGAGTGAGAGTGTAGATATAGTTTCTATTGCCTATGGATTGCGAAATGTCTGTGGCTATCAAGAAGCTCTTAAAGAGTTTTATCGTATTTTAAAAAAGGGGGGAGTGCTTTTGATTTTGGAATTTACGCACAATCCTACCCCTACACTTTTTGAGAGAAGTGCAAAGTTTTATACTCAAAAGATTTTGCCTCTTATTGGGGGATTGATTTCAAAAAATCTCAAAGCTTACCAATACTTGCCTAATTCTATTGAGGCATTTGCTTCAACTCAAGAGCTAAGAGAGGAACTAGAGAGGGTAGGGTTTGTCAAAGTGTGGAGTAAGAGTTATAGTGCTAAGCTCTCTACACTATTTTTAGCCACCAAGGAGTAAAGATGAAACGATTTGCCCTCTTGCTTTTGCCTTTTGCTCTCTTTGGGAGTGATCCAAAATATTTCTTTGGAGCATCGCTTGATTTTGGTTTTTCAGATTTTGAGATCCAAAAACGAGAATCCGGAAGCTCTACAACACCAATCCAACTTGATGGAAAAAGCTATATGCTCTCTTTTAGTGGAGGAGTTCAGCAGTTTTGGGATGCTGGGGAGTTTGTGGGTGGAAGGGCTTTAGGAGAGTTTGGACTTGGGGGAGCAGATATCGGAGGCGAAGTAGAAGGGGCATTTTCACTTTTGGCTGCATTGGACTTACTTGTAGAGTTTTACAAAGAAAATGGGATGAATCTAGGAATCTTTGGGGGATTTGAGTATGGGATGAGATTTTTGGTCTCAAATAAGTATTCAAACGGCTATCAACTCAAAAGTGAAACCTATGGTGCGTATTGGAGGATTGGGGCAAGTGTTGTGCTAGGAGATGTTCATCGTTTTGAGCTGACTTATAAAATGGCGATCTCTCCTCTAGCAGTGCCTACACAAAAAGATGGCAATATCACACTTCATCAAGTTTATAGTGGCTCACAGATTTCAGTAGGGTATAAATTATTACTTTGGTAGAAACATTCCTCGCCTCTTCAGCAAAAAAGTTTTATGAGTATCTCTTAGAAAACAATAAGGGCGTAGAGGTTATTCCGCACAGACAAGCAGAGTTTAAAGACCCTACTCTCACAATCCATTTGAAGCAAAAACTCTTTGGGCTTGAGAATGTGTTTTTAGAAATTGATGGAAAAGATCATTTGATTGAGAAAGAAGGAGATGTCGAGTATGTCGCTTATGATGAAGACAATCTTGTGCTAATCCTCAAATTCAACACGCCAGAGTTTTACAAAGACTCCTTCATCCTCAAAAGTGATTTGAAATTCCTAGTTAAAAATGTAGAGCAGTTTTTTATCTCACAGACTATTGCTCTTCCTACCAAGCCTCCTTTTTCTCCCAAGCTTACATCTCTTTTGCCTGATTTAAACGCAGAACAGCAAAGAGCCATCATGCGTATTTTTTCTCACCCTTTAGTGTATATTTGGGGTGCTCCAGGGAGTGGAAAAACCCAAAGAGTGCTTTTCCAAGCGATTGAAAAACTCATAGAAGCAGACAAAAAGATTGCTCTTGTTGCTCCTACCAACAATGCACTAGAACAAGCGATCAAAACTTTGATAGAAAAATTTGATGAGCAAGGAATCGCAAGAGAGAGTATTTTGCGTTTGGGGATTCCTACACTTGAGTTTTCTCTAAAATATCCTGAGCTTTGTGAAAAAACAAAAAAAGAAAACAATCTCTTCAGTGCCAACCCACGAGAGAGGATCAAAACTGCCAATGTTCTTGCCATGACGCTTGATGGGTTTGTAGCGCGTTATGGTGGGCTAGATGTAGAGTTTGATCATATTTTTTTGGATGAATGTGCTTTTGCTCCTTTGCCCAAAGTCTGCACATTGTGTGCGTGCAATGCACCCATTACACTTCTAGGAGATCACAAACAGCTTCAGCCTGTGTGTGAAATCACTCAAAGTGATAAGCAAAAAGACAATGAGCTAAAGATCTGGGGATATTCAGGAATTTATTTAGAACATATTTTTAGCGATAGACTTTTTGAAGAAAAACTAGACTTCCAACACACCAAGGCCTCAGTTTTGAAACAAACCCATCGCTATGGAAACAATCTTGCAAGCATACTCAATGAGCATATTTATCAAAATGGCTTAAGAGGCAAAGATGAAGAGAGTGGTTTGTATTTTTTAGATACCTCCAAACTCAATACCCAAAACATCAAGCACAACGGCGAAAAAAACATTTCCCCAGCAGAAGTTGTAGGAGTAAAACAGGTTTTTAACTCGCGATTTGATTGGGCAGTGATCACTCCTTTTGTCAATCAAAGAAAGATTCTTATCCGTAATGGCTTGCCTTATGATAAGGTTTTTACCATCCATGGCTCTCAGGGGCAAGAATTTGATGGGATTATTTTCTCTCCAGTAATTCTCTCATACTACCTAACAGATAGCCACAACCTTCAAGCACTCTATGCACTTAATGTTGCAATTTCAAGGATGAGAAAAAAACTTGTGATTGTGTGTGATTATGACTATTGGATTGCCCAAGAGGGGCAGTTTATCCAAAGGCTTCTTCTAGGAAGCAAACCCTACAAGGAGGAATAATGCAAAGATTATGGGAGTATGCACTCAATGCACAAAATGAGCTAAGTGAGCTCTATGATGTGATTAAGGGGGAGGATAGAGAAGAGATTAGAGGATTGAGAGAGAGATTGGGGCTTGAGCGAAGTCAAAGGGTGGATTATGCACTTTGTGAGAGGATTATCAACCTAAAAGAAGCTCCGATATTACAGCTTCTTGCAGACAGAAAGAATCTAAAAGAAGAAAAAAGAGTGATGATAGAGTATGTCAGCAATCTATATGCAAAGCGTTTTAAGAAGTTGATCGAGTTTGCCAAGGGAGTAGTCAGTGAGTTTGAGTATGAGCTTCTTAAGGGGGTGCATCAAGTCGGATTGGGATTTAATGAATGGTTTATAGAGTGGAATGATGTATTGATTGAGGGGATCAATGCTCAAAATCTAAGTGAGCAGGAGCAAAAAATATTGCGAGAAAGCACAGATAAAGCACAAGGAGAGGAGAGTGGAGAGAGAAGCTATTCGATTGCAAGAATTGTTGAGGGGAGGGCTGAAGTCTTGCCCTATGCTTTGTGTTTTGGTGCAAAGATAGAGAATATTGTCCAAAGACTTCAAGCTTTGATTGCCGCACTCTCTACTCTCTCTCATCCTTACAAAGAGCAGTATCTTCACTATTTTCAAACCTTGATTTGCTCCCTTAGCTCAAAAAGTAATGTGATTGAGGCATGGAGAGAGACAGATAAAGCGTGGCTTGAAATCAAAAGTGATTTACAGGTTGTCCATCCTTTTGAATATTATGAGGATATTTATCGCCATAGTGTTGCACCTGAGTGGGATATACGCCTAAAAAATCCACACACACTCTCTCAAGAGCAAACCAAACAAAGAGTAAAAGCAATGTTCCAATCCCTTGCTCAAGAGCTTGGTGCAGATAAGATTCTTATGGAGGGTGTTGTGCAGAGATTGGTGCAAACTCAGTTTTTTGATAGTCTGCCTTTGGCTTTTTATGGTTCGCTAAATAATGGACTTTTCTCAGCGCAGGTTATCCCTAATGATGAAGGGATGAATAAAAAAATCTTTGCCTACACTTCAAGGATTTGGCATTCTCTGAGAGCCAAACCCAAAACACGATTGGAGCAAGAGATTTTCTCAAGTGATTTTCTAAGAGCGTATTATGCAGATTTGGAAGATGAGCAAGGTTGGAAAAAGCTCTATGACATCTCAACTAATGGACATGAATACGGACATATCCTTTGGGTTGATGAGAGTAGTGAAGGGGCAATGAATAAAAAGGGGGAATTTAAAAATATTGAAGAGTTTAAAGCAACTTGTGGAGGACTTGTAGCTTACTTTATGAGTGGAGATAAGGGCTTAAGCAAGAGTTTGCTAAGAGATCATATCAGACGCAGTGTAGGATTGATTGGATATCAAAATAACCTTGAGGTTTTGCCCTATTATTGTGAAGCCTTATTTCATCTAAGTGGTGCATTTGAGTGTGGAGCTGTACGCTTTGATTCGGGAAAATTGGAAGTTTTTGAAGAAAAGAGTGTGGAATATTGGGAGTGGATGAAAAAAGTTTATATTCAACTTGCAAAGCATTATTTACAAAAAAGAGAGGCAGGAGAATTTTTGTATCAATTCCTAAATAAAGATGAAGGGATTTACCTCCCGCTTCAAAGTGAAGCAAGAGAATTTGTTCAGCACTACTATGAGCGCTATCTTAAGATTGGACAAGAGACACTTTAGGCATCTCTTCGATATAGAGGCTTTGGCTTGGGAATGCAAAGCTAAGATTATGAGAGGCGATAATATCCATAATCTTAAGCATAACATCTTGACGCACATCTAGCCATTCTCCCCAATTTACCGTTGTAGAGAAGCAATACACTAAGATGTTGATCGAGCTATCAGCAAACTCATCTAGCACGACAAAAAGATTACTTTTATAGCCCAATAAATCATCAAGTGACACAATATTTTGTTTTAGATCTAGTTCATAGTGGCTAAGCGGCGGTCGTTCATCACCGTCTTTTGCAATTTGAGGGTGGTTGATTAGCATTGTTTTAATATCCTGGACGCAAGCTCGAATTTGATCAGGAGTAGAATCATAAGTTACACCAATTTGCATTCTAATTCTTCTTCCTCTTTTTCTTCGATTCCAATTTCGCACTGAGCTGTTGGCTAGAAGTGAGTTTGGCACAAAAAGCATTGCATTATCAAAGGTTCTAATAGTAGTGCGTCTAAGCCCCATTTCAACCACAGTTCCCTCAATATCCCCACATACAATCCAATCACCCTGATTAAATGAATTATCAAAGAGTAAAACCACTGAGGCAAAGAAGTTGGCTAGCATATCTTTGACTGCAAATGCCACAGCCAAACCACCAATTCCAAGTGAGGCAATAAGAGCTGAGATATTGAAACCAAAGTTTTTAAGCAGTACAAGGACGGCTACAAGGATGATAAGGAAATAAGTGATTTTTAGCAATAGGTTGATCACCTCTCGTCTAAATGTATTGTTTTTCTCTGCGATACTGCCTAAGATAGCAATCCCATAGCCCTTGAAAAGTGAGATTGCAAGCCATGAGAGAGTGATGATATAGGAGGCATTCACCCACATTACAAAATCAGGGGAAGCAGGTTTGGGGAAAGCAAGAATAGCTAGAGAGATGGAAATACTGCTAATGATAAGAAACCATAAAATAGGCTTGGAAATGTCGTGTTTGATTTTTTCTTGCACTTCTTGATTTTTGAGAAATTTGGAGAAGAAGCTAAGAAGTTTGATGATGAGGTGAGCGATAAGATGGCGGAAAAAGAAAAGGATGACAAACACACTGATTGAAACAATGCTCTTAGCAAGCATCAAAGAGGAAATGCTCTCAGGCAATACTCGTTGTATCCATGCTAGAAGTGAGGGTAGATTGATATTGCTCCATACACTTTGAGTGGTGAGGAGTTTGACATTGGTTTGCATAAAGCTAAGGATCTCAATATAGCTCTCTGACATAATCTCAAAGCGAGCGATTTGGGCTTGAAGCTCTTTTTCTTGAGCTGGAGTAAGTCCCTTTGTAGGGATGATAGTATAGCTTTTGAGGCGTTGGATAGATCGCTCAATGAGTTCAGAGATCTGGGATTGGGTGGTGAAAAGTGAGTTTTTTGCATAAATTGCGATTGCAAGATTTTGCATCTCTCTTTGAGCTAAAAGGGCATGAAGTTCTAAGGTATTGCGTGCTAAGAGTTGAGGTGAGGGAGTTGAGGTTTTTAGAGAGAGTTCAAGGTTTTCAATTGTGCGTTGAAGCGTTGTGGAGAAAACAGGTTTTTGCGTTGTGAGGGAGTTGATGATTTCTTTGTAGATTCGCTCTTTTTTGGCAGAGAGTTTGAGGATCTCTTGAGTAGAGGTAAGGTTTTGGTTTTTGGCATTGAGGGTTACGATTTCTTGGATAAGAGCTTGATAATCCTGTGCCCAAAACACCAAAGGAAGGAGTAAAAAGATAATCTTGCGTAGCATTGCATTCTCCAAAGTATGGGATTAAAGAGGGGATTGTAACATAAGGAGAAGATATGTTTGATCTCAAACTTTCTAGAATCCCAGCCATCCCTAGGGGGGGGG
>DXDJ01000034.1 GCA_019115525.1 Candidatus Helicobacter avistercoris
TTTGTTTGCGATTGACATTCTTTAATCCTTTTTTTTAAATTTTTGGGAATATTATCACAATAATCATCTAGAATCAAAAGAATTTTTTGTAAAGAAAATAAATATTTCTTTTTTATATTAATATATCACAAATCACAAAATCCCCTATTTATCGTATATTTTAGAGATAAAATGATAAAGATAAACAAGAGATTATGATTTATAATTTGCAATACAATTATTTGAAATGAAATTTTATTTTTATAAGAAAATATTTATATTAGAATACAAAAGTATCAAAAATACTCAAAAATTTCTCCAAAACTTGAGATATCCCCCCCCCCCCCCGAAGTTACAAGGTGTTTGAAGGATTTGTCTATTTATTTTCTTAATCATTAACTAGTTTTCTAGTAGAAGACAAAATAAGAGCATGAAAATAAGCATATGCGAATGAAGTTTTTATGCAAATCTGTGAAGCAATCAAGCATTAGAAAATAAAGATTGTGAAAAAATCTCACCAAAAACATCTTCTTTTCGTTATATTTACAAAAATATAATGCTTTTGGTTGCCAAATTGGAGGTTTGATGCTAGTAGATACTTTTGGGCGAAAGATTGAATACATTCGTGTTTCTGTAACAAAGCAATGTAATTTTAGGTGTCAGTATTGTATGCCCGATACACCTGAAGATTTCAAAGACGGCACACTTATTCCACTAGATAGGACTTTGGAGTTTCTAAAAGTTGCTATTGATGAAGGAGTTAAAAAAATCAGAATCACAGGAGGAGAGCCACTACTTAGAGATGATTTGTGTGAATTTATTTCTTCACTTAGAGCATACAGCCCCACGCTTGAACTAGCACTCACAACCAATGGTTTTTTTCTTAAAAAATATGCTCAAAAGCTTAAAGAAAGCGGACTTAATCGCCTCAATGTCTCTCTTGATACGCTCAATGCTATGCGTCTTAGACTGATCTCTAAGCGTGATGCTCTCCCTGAGGTGCTAGAAGGACTTCAAGAAGCCAAGCGTGTAGGACTTCCTATCAAAATCAATATGGTTCCTTTGAGGGGAATCAATGAAGATGAGATCGTGCCAATGCTAAATTTTTGCTTAGAGAATGGTTTTTTCTTACGATACATCGAGTTTATGGAAAACTCTCATGCCAACCAAAAACTTCAAGGAATGAATGAAAAAGAGCTTCTGGATGTGATTGGAAGTAAATATCAATTTAGCGAGGTGCAGAAGCAAACCATCGGTCCTGCAAAAGAGTTTGCAATCCCTGATAAAGGTAGGTTTGGAATCATTGCCCCACACAATGATGATTTTTGCAAGAGTTGCAATCGCGTAAGGCTCACAAGTGAGGGGACAATCTGTCCTTGTCTTTATTATCAAGAGGCTGTGAATGCAAGAGAGGCGATATTAGAAGGTGATGTAGAAAAAATGAGAGAAGCACTCAAACTCTCCGTACATAACAAGCCTGAGAAAAACCAATGGGATCTTGAGCAAAATCAACACAGTGCAAGGGCTTTTTATTACACAGGTGGGTAAAAAGAAGCTAAAATTTTCTCCTTTAATTACTAAGGAAAAAAATGGAACTTCTAAATCGTGTTTTAGAGGGTGAGAATCTCCCTTCTAGCGAACTTGTTAAACTCTATGACTACGATCTTTACACTTTGGGTGAAATCGCTGATGAGATAAGAAAAAAGAGATTTGCCAATCAAGTCTTCTTTAATATCAATCGTCATATCAATCCTAGCAATATTTGTGCAGATGTTTGTAAGTTTTGTGCATTCTCAGCCAGTCGCAAAAATCCAAATTCTTATGAAATGAATCTTGATGAAATCCTCTTGATTGCAAAAAATGCGAGTGAGAAAGGGGCAAAAGAGGTGCATATCGTTAGCTCCCATTCTCCCAACTATACTTATGAGTGGTATATGGGAATGTTCAAAGAGATCAAAAATGCCTTCCCGCATCTGCACATCAAGGCAATGACTGCTGCTGAGGTGGATTATTTCTCAAGAAGATTTGCCAAAAGCTATGAGCAAGTGCTAGAAGATATGATTAGCTCAGGAGTGGATTCTATGCCTGGAGGTGGGGCTGAGATCTTTAATGAAGAGATTAGAAAAATCATCTGTCAAGGCAAAGTCAAATCTAATGAATGGCTAGAAATTCACTCTTTATGGCACAAAATGGGGCGATATAGCAATGCAACAATGCTTTTTGGACACATTGAGAGCAGAGAGCATAGAATCGATCATATTTTGCGACTTAAGCAAATGCAAAACACCCAAAATGGTGGAGGTTACAATGCCTTCATCCCATTGCTTTATCAAAAAGAAAACAACTATCTAAATGTCAAATCTTTCCCAACTTCTCAAGAAATTCTAAAAACCATTGCCATTGCTAGAATCTTGCTTGATAATATTCCTCATATCAAAGCCTATTGGGCAACTCTGGGGCTAAATCTTGCTCTTGTAGCTCAAGAATTTGGGGCTGATGATATTGATGGAACAATCGAGGTGGAGAGTATCCAATCTCGTGCAGGTGCCAAGAGTGCTAGTGGAATGGAGCTAGAAGAGCTGGTGTATAAAATCAAGGATGCAGGTTTTGTGCCAGTAGAGAGAGATAGTCTCTATCATATTATCAAGACTTACTAGAGGAGCAAAGAATGAAGTATTACTCTTATGAAGAATTTTTGGAGGATTTAAAAGATCTTTACAATAAGATTGATAGCAAGATTGGCAAACCTGATGCGATGATTGCCATTGCACGAGGGGGGCTAACCATGGCTCATTTGCTCTCATTGCGATGGGATTTAAGAGAGGTTTATACGCTCAATGCAATTTCTTATCAAGGCGATAAACAAGGCGATCTTATCATCAAAAATATTCCAAATATTCCTAAGGGGTTTAGCAAGGTGTTAATTGTTGATGAGATTGTTGATAGTGGAAAAAGTCTTATTCAAATTGTCAAAACTCTCAAAGAGCTAAATCCAAGTGTAGAGTTTTATACTTCTGCAATTTTCCAAAAAAGTACAGCGGTTTTTCAAGCGGATTTTTCTTTGCGTGAGCCAGAGAGCTGGATAGACTTCTTTTGGGAAAAGGATATGTTTGAGTAAGGAGTTTTAATGGCATTGCAAGTTTATACTCAAAAAGATCTTCACACCTCTTATCTTGTCGAGAAAAAGATTGCGATTTTGGGGTTTGGGGCTCAAGGAAAGGCTCAGGCTCAGAATCTCAAAGATAGCGGATTGGATGTTTGCATTGCACTACGAGAGGGATCAGCCAATATTCAAACTGCCCAAGAACTGGGATTTGAGGTTGTAGAGCTAAGTGAGTGTGGGATAAAATGTGATGTGTTGGTGTTTTTACTTCCAGATGAGTGGCACAAAGAAGTTTTTGCCCTCATTGCTCCAACACTCAAAAAAGATCAAGTCCTCATCTTCTCCCATGGCTTTAGCATCACTACACAAGAAATCATCCCCCCAAACTTTGTAGATGTGGTGCTTGTCGCTCCTAAAGGTGCAGGAAGTGCGGTAAGGAGCGAGTATCTTGCAGGAAGGGGTGTTGTCTCTCTTATAGGAGTTTTTCAAGATCACTCTACTCATGCACAAGAAATTGCACTAGAGTATGCTTGTGCTTTGGGTAGCGGGAAGAGTGCAATCTTTCAAAGCAGTTTCAAGGATGAATATGAATGCGATCTTTTTTCGGAGCAAAGTGTGATTTGTGGAGGGCTTGAAGCTTTGATTAGAGCGGGGTTTGAAACATTGACACAGGCAGGATATCCTGAAGAGATTGCTTATTTTGAATGTTTGCATGAAGCAAAGATTGTGATGGATTTGATTTATTCTAAAGGAATCGCTTCTATGCGTGAACATATCTCAAACACCGCAGAATATGGGGATATACTCGCTGGTGAGAGGATTATCACCCCAAAAGTAAAAGAAGAAATGAAAGCTATTTTGCGTGATATTCAAGAGGGAAAATTTGCCAAAAAGTTTATCGATGAGCGAGAAAATGGATTTCCTACCCTCCAAAAAGAGCGTAAAATACTCAAAGATTCTCAAATTGAGAAAATTGGAAAACAAATGAGAGGACTAATGCCATGGGTTACACAATCTTAAGTTTTTTGTTTGCATTTTTGTTGATAGGGTGTGCTTCAACACCTGTTGTTGAAGCGATACAATCCCCTACCACTGCTCCATCAAACTTCACTCAAGAGCTTGAAAATCAAGCAACACAAGAAGATCCTATTAAGCTTGAAGATATTCCTACAACTCCTCAAGAGCAAACCATCCAATTGCAATGAATCTTATCCCCACTCCTTTGGAGTTTGATTCGCTCAAAAATCCTCCTAAGCAGATTTTTGCCATAGGGGATTTAAGTCTTTTAGAAATCCCCAAAAAAATAGCAATTGTTGGCACTCGCAAACCTAACCCTTACACCAAACTCCACACACAAGCACTCTCAAAGATGATTGCTAAGAGAGGGGGAGTGGTTGTGAGTGGTGGGGCATTGGGAGTGGATATTATCGCTCATATTGGTTCTTTCCCTCGCACAATTATGGTCGCCCCTACGGATTTGGATCATATCTATCCCTCAAGCAATGCAAAGACAATTTCTCAGATCTACTCTCAAGCCCTAGCACTCAGTGAATACGAGGCAGTAAGCTCACCAAGAGCGTATCATTTTTTGCAGAGAAATCGGCTTGTAGTGGCATTGAGTGATTGTGTGATTATCCCTCAAGCAGATCTTTTGAGTGGATCTATGGAGAGTGCAAAGCTTGCCTTAGAGCTAGGCAAACCCATCTATGTTTTCCCTCATCGACTAGGAGAAAGTGAGGGGACAAATTCTTTGCTCTCTGAGGGGAAGGCAAAAGCGATTTATTCTCCAAATGAATGGATTGAAGAATGGTTTGGGGGATTGTTTGTTCCCCAAAGTGATGAGGTGCTGGAGTTTTGCGAGAGAATGCCAAGTTTTGAAGAAGCTTATGAGCGGTTTGGCGAGAAGATCTATGAATATGAGCTAGAGGGTAAGATCCAAAGAAAAAATGGAGTTGTGTATGTGCTTTGATCTTTTGGCGTGCGATATAGGTTTGAAGCGTATTGGTGTAGCAATCTATTCTAATGGTATCATCCTGCCTCTTGAGCCAATCCTTAGAAAAAATCGCAATCAAGCCTCTCAAGCCCTAAAGCATTTGCTCAAAAGCAAATCTATCAGCACTCTTATTGTAGGAATGCCTCAGAGTGAAGATGGAAGCGAGCATGAAATGCAAAGAAGGATTAGGCATTTTATCTCTCTTGTAGAATTTGATGGGGAAGTTGTCTATGTAGATGAGAGTTTTACTTCCGCGGAAGCTCAAGAGAGGTTGATGGCTTTGGGGAAAAAAGAGAGGAGTGAGAAGATTAAAAATGGAGAACTAGATAGTCTTTCGGCAATGATTATTTTGGAGAGATTTTTGCAATCTCAAAAAGAGAGATAAGCATATCCAGTCAAAGGGGTGATGATAATCTTTCTTTCTTCTCCTCCCTTTTTTAAAACAATTACAAAAGGTTGCGTAAGTTCTGTTGGGACTCTTCCACAATAGGGTTTTCCTAGTTTGTCAAAATACACTCGCCCACCCCCACGCTCACTACAAGTTTTTTGAGAAATGATTTGCATCTCTTCTACTCCAAAACGCTCTTTAAGCCGGACATTGGGATGGGTGTTGTTCTTGCAAAAGTCTGAAATATTTGTATTGTTGTATCCACTAAGGCATTGAGAATTGCTAGCCAAAGCGATAAAATCCCCACTCATTGGTCGTCCATCATAGTTTGTTGTTGTAGAGATCCTAGGAGTATCGTGATAAACGCTATAACTGCTTTGAGTATAAGTCCCTGAAGTATGGAATTGGATCTGCCACATATTTTTTTGGGGTTGATGAAGAAGGGCGTGATCATCAATGGATGGGGAGAGGAGCTTGAATGGATGGGTAAATGGGGCTTGAAGATAAATTCTATCATCGCTTAAGGCTAGGGTTTGTGCAAGTAGAATATCTGAGAGTAGGATTTCACTTGCTTTTTGCAGATTATCATCTACTTTTGGAATAGCCAAGGTGAGGATAATCCCCCCAATAATACAGACAATCAAGACTTCTAAAAGTCCAAAACCTTTTCTAAGAGCTTGTAATCTCATATTCCCTTACATTACGATTGAGGTATTTGATCTTGATAGATCCTCCACTTTTGGGAGAAAGCAAAAGAGGAGATATAGGTGAAATCCCATAGAATTGCAATGGTAAGGCAAGTTTGGAGCTTGTTTTGATCGAGTAAATTTCTCTTGCCTTAAGCTCTCTTGCAATCTCCTTGGAGTAGTAAAAGCTATCAAGAAAATGATTTTTATCAAAGAGGAAAAAGATTTTGTTGCAAAACAAAAGCGAACTCTCCAATAATAAAGGGATGATAATAAAATAAAATCGCCTTAGATACGAGGCTCTAAAAGGTTTGAGACGGATTCTTAAGTCGTGCATAAACACCTTGATCATTACAGGCAATCCAACCGCACTTAGAGGTAGGAAAGTATAAAGATCAATCTCCTGTCGCAATGAGAGCAAAAGAGTAAAGCCAATACTTGTCGCTCCAATATAGAGAATGAGTGAGTGTTCTTTTCGCAAGAGTGAGTGATAGAGTGTGTAGAAAAAATACACAAACAAAACAGGTGAATACAACAAAGAAAGCAGGCCAATTGTATCAAGGAAATGTCCTTGAGGGATACCATCAATATGAAGACTAAAAAAATACATATTGATTCCAAACCCACAAAGGGAGAAAACAAGAGTTTTGTTGTGCTTGTGTCTGAGAGAATAGAAGAAGAGTGCAAGGAAGATGATGCTAAATGCAGGATCTAAAAAACTTGCAACAACACAAAGGGGATAGAAAAACACCCTAAGGCGTTTGATATGCAAAAAGCACAAAAGCAAGGTCAAAGAAAGGACAAAGACACTTTTGCTCACAAAAATAGAAATCACATTTATTCCTGGAAGAAATGCAAAAATCCCTACACACAAGAGCCAGTCAATAGGGCGTTTAAGATAATGCTTGCAAATCCCATAGAGCAAAAAAAGATTGAACAGATGTGCTAGGAGAAAAGGAAGTCGAAGTGCAAAGTCATTGCGTCCAAAAACAAGGGTGCTAAGATAAGCAATATTTCCAGCAAAGGTATTTTGGGAGAAATATGAGAGGGCTTCTTTGTAGCTTATGCTGATCTCATCAATCATTAAGCATAGCAAGAGAGCATCAAGACAAACAATTAGAAGAAATAAAAAATTTGCTCTTTTTTCACTCATTCTTTTCTCTTTGGATCTTAATGCAACAATCTTGGACAAACCTCACACCCTGACTTTCTGCTAAGGCTTTTGCCTCATCGTTTATAATCCCTAGCTGAAGCCAAATCGCCTTTGGCGAATGTGTAGAGAGAATCTCTTGAGTAATTGTATAGCATTTCTCACCACTTCTAAAGATGACAAAGATATCTACACTCTCTTTAATTTCTTTGATGCTTTTATAAACCCTCTCACCCAAAATTTCCCCACCCCTTGGATAAACTGGAATGATTTTGTAGCCCTTTTGTTGCAAGTAAAGGGCGACTTGATAGCTGGGTTTGGATGGAATGGGGGATAGACCAACAATAGCAATGGTATGGCTATCTCTTAGAAGCTTTTGCATTTTTTCTGTAATCCTTGATGAAAATAGGCAGAGCGATCATTACTCCAGATACAACAACAAGAATCATACCCATCAAGCTTTCAAGATTGGGCAAATGATCCCCCAAATAAATTCCAAAAATCAGACTAAAAAGGATCTTGGTATAGTCAATTGGAGAAACAATCCCAGCAGGAGCAAGTATAAAAGCTTTTGTCATAAAATATTGACCTAGAGTTCCACAAACCCCCATAATCAAAACAACCCACCACATATTTCCCTCAATAGGCTTCCAAGCAAAAATCTCAATAGGATAAAAAGCTCCAAGGATCAAACATCCAAGGCTCAAAATACTTGCAACCACTCCAAAGGCAAGGATGATCAATCTCTCTTCAAAATATTTTTTGCACTCTCTTACACTTACAAGTGCCACACCAGCGCCCAAGCCACTTAGAATGCCAACAATAATATTAAGCAAAGGGATATCAGAGCCAGGAGAACTAATAAGCAATATTCCCAAAAATCCAATGACTGTTGCAAGAAGAGTGAGAGGAGAGAGGGATTCTTTTAGAAAGAAGTGAGCCAAAAAAACAGCATAGAGTGGGGTAGTCTGGGCAAATGTAGAGGCAATCCCTAGGGGAATGGTTGCGATATTGTAAAAAGTAAGAAGCATGCTTACTCCCCCAAAGCAGGTGCGGATGAATAAAGGAAGATAGCCACCTTGAGTATGTGTGCGTTTGAGAGGTGAGAATGCAAAGAGAGAAAAAATAAAAGCACTCATCAAAACAGAGCGAAAAAACATTGATTGAATGATTGATATATCTTCTGAGAGGATTTTGATAAAGGCATTCATAAGAGAAAAAAACAAACAAGCCAAGAGCATAGAGAGAATGCCTAGCGAATCGTGATTTTTCATAGGTTGTCCTAGTGTGGATTGTGTGAATAATCATATCATACAAACTTAGAAAATAGAATCCCAGCCATTCCCTAGGGGGGGGGGGTAAGAGAATGACTGCTTCCTTAAAATAAGAAAGATTGGACTTAAAAAATAAAACAATAGATAAGGAGATCTAAGAAAAAACAACTCTTGCCAATAAGATTCTATGGTGTCTCCACTCAGGGGGATGAGAAGAGACACCAGCAAAGCTTATTGCTCACTCCAATCGATAAAAATCATAATTATACTTACTTTTTGAAAAAATCAATCCATCTTAAGAGGGAATCCCCCTCAAAAGAGAAAATCTTAGAAACTATACCTCGCTCCAAAGTTAAACTGCATAAAGGTTCTTTGCTTATCCCCAAAGCTCTTTTCTACATCAATATACAGTCTTGCACTCTCACTTAGTCCAATATTGCTTCCTACATTTACAATAGCTCTTCCATTACTCTCAATCTTATCAAGCTGAGTTACAGTTCCTCCCACTCTTCCTGCAACATTTGCCTCTCCCCCATTGATATAATCATACTCATAAGAAGCCCCTACATAAATACTTGCAAATCCTTTCTCGGTAACAAACTTCTTACCAAGTGATAATCCTGCTCGACTTCTAAGAGTAAGGATAGAATCTTGAGTGGCACTAACATCTGTTCCTACTTGACTTGCATCAAAAATTGCACGATTGAAATCACTTTGATTAAAGTATCCAAAGGCGATTTCTACTTGAGGATCGATATACCAATTGCCCTTTTCATTCTCTGCAAATTTATAGCGATATCCCACCTCATTGCTTAAGACCATTGCAAAGTT
>DXDJ01000035.1 GCA_019115525.1 Candidatus Helicobacter avistercoris
GGGGGATCCCCTTAGAGCATTATGGGTGCAAGAAAGAAGCCAAAAGCTACACTAAGAGTGATAGCCAAAAGTCCAGGGATCATAAAGGAGTGATTGAAGACATATTTTCCAATCTTTGTGCTTCCTGTATCATCCATTTGCACTGCTCCTAGAAGTGTAGGGTAAGTGGGCAAGACAAATAATGCACTCACAGCTGCAAAAGAAGCCACAACAATATAGGCATTTTCTGTATGTCCAGCACCGATTCCAAGTGCTGCGATAACTGCAGGCATCAAGGCTTTTGAAGTGGCAGCTTGAGAGTAAAGAAGCATTGAGCCAAACACTAATCCCACAGCAAGAAGATAAGGGTAATCTGTAACAATGCTTGAAGCATAGGTTTTGATCTCTTCAATATGAGCTTTGACAAATGTATCTCCAAGCCAAGCTACTCCCAAAACGCAAATACAAGCCACCATTCCACTTTTAAACACACTGCTATCTGGAATCTTTGCAGGTGAGACTTTGCAAAAAAATACAATCAGACTTGCCACAACAAGCATAAAGCTCATAATCGCCCCATCTCTAGGCAAAATTACAGGATCAATCAAACCGATATTTTTAGAAATCGCACACGCATAAGTAACCACACACAAAACTCCAAGAGCAAAAAAATAAACAGAGCGTTTTGCCTCTGCACTAATGTGTCGCTCACTTTGGGGTTTTGGTTTGGCAACAAGTCCTTTTGCCAATCTTTCTTGATAGATTTTATCTTTGCTTAAATCAAGTGAGCTAAAAGTGCTGACAATAAAAGCTGTGAGCATACAAGCACCAAAGGTAGTGATAATCCAAATCCCAAGAAGTGTCAAATAGCTCATCCCAAAAGGCTCTAGCACTCCTGTCATATACACCACTGCTGCAGAAATGGGTGAAGCAGTAATAGCAATTTGAGAGGCAACAACAGAAATGCTTAGTGGTGCTGAGGGTTTGATATTTGCACTTTTTGCAACATCCACAATCACAGGCATCATTGAGAATGCTGTGTGTCCAGTTCCTGCAAAAAGTGTCAAAGCATAGGTAATGATAGGGGCAAGGTAATTGATATATTTTGGATTTTTTCTTAGCACCTTTTCTGCCAAATCAACCAAATAATCCATCCCACCTGCAACTTGCATCGCAGAAATTGCAGCAATGACTGAAGCAATGATGAGAATTACATCAGTGGGGATTGCCCCTGGTTTTAGTCCAAGACCTAGAGTAAGGATCACTACGCCCATTCCTCCAGCATAGCCAATTCCAATCCCACCCATTCTAACTCCCACAAAAATCGCCCCAAGCAAGACGATAATCTCTAAAACAAGCATTTCTTCTCCTTCGTGTTTTTTGTGTTTCACCCCCTATTTTTAAAAATTAGCGTTGCATTTTTGCTTTGTCTTCGCTTGTCATGTGAGGTTTGAGCATATTCTCAGGCTTGAAAATTTCATCAAGTTGAGCTTGTGTGAGCAATCCTCTCTCAAGAACAATTTCTCTAACACCCTTTCCAGTTTTTAGAGCTTCTGTCGCAATAGAAGCGGAATTTTCATATCCGATGTAGGGATTAAGTGCTGTAACAATCCCAATGGAGTTAAACACATAGTTTTTGCACACTTCTTCATTGGCAACGATTCCATCAACACATTTACTTGCTAGTGTTCTCATTGCTTTTCCTAGCATTTCCATTGAGTTAAAGAGTGCATAGGCAAGAACAGGCTCCATAACATTGAGTTGGAGTTGTCCAGCCTCTGCGGCAAAGGACACTGTAACATCATTGCCAATCACCATAAAGCACACTTGGTTTGCTACTTCTGGGATTACAGGATTGACTTTTCCAGGCATAATGGTGCTTCCAGGTTGCATTTTGGGCAATACGATCTCACCAATCCCAGCTCTTGGCCCAGAACTTAGAAGTCTTAAATCATTGCATACTTTTGAGAGCTTGACAGCTACACGCTTTAAAACCCCACTTACTTGCACATACGCTCCATTGTCTTGAGTGGCTTCGATGAGGTTACCTGCTGTGATAAATGGCTTACCAGTAACTTCTTGAAGCTTCTTTTCTACTACTCTTGCATACTCTGGGTGAGAGTTCATCCCTGTTCCAATAGCTGTCCCACCTAGATTCATCTCTCTGATGAGATTTCTAGCCTCAAGCACTCGATCAATATCTTCACCAATCATAACCGAAAAAGTCTTAAACTCCGCTCCAAGTGTCATAGGAACGGCATCTTGGAGTTGGGTTCTTCCCATTTTCAAAATATTTTTAAACTCCTCGGCTTTTCTATCATAAGAGGCTTGGAGGAATCTCATGCTCTCTGCTAGATCTGTGAGTTTGTCATAGATGGCAATTCTCATGGCAGTGGGATATGCATCATTTGTGCTTTGGCTTAGATTGACATGGTCGTTTGGATGGCAGTATTTATACTCCCCCTTTTTGTGTCCCATAAGCTCAAGTGCGATATTTGCAATCACTTCATTTGCGTTCATATTCGTGCTTGTTCCAGCTCCACCTTGGATCATATCCACGACAAATTGGTCGTTGTATTTTCCACTCATTACCAAATCACATGCTTGGCAGATGTAGTTTTTAAGCTCATTGCTAAGCAACCCTAGTTCATTGTTTGCTAGTGCCGCTGCTTTTTTGACTTGTGCTAGTGCAACAATAAAGCCTGGAAAATTTTTCAATCGATCATGAGAGATATTGAAGTTTTCCAATGCTCTAAAGGTCTGCACTCCATAATATACATCCTCGGCAATTTCCAAATCACCTAAAAAATCATGCTCAATTCTTTTCATCTTTTCTCCTTTGTGTTTTTGAATTGATGTAGTGAGATGGTAATCCCCCCATATCATCCAATAGAAAAAATAAGACATTTTTTCTTAATGATTCTAGCTGATTGATACAAAATGTTACAAAATCAGAATCAAGAGTCAAAAACTTAACTTTTTGGATAATAATTTAAGAATTTATATTATAAAAAAAGTTAAAGAATATTTAATCTATTCCTTAAAATTAAGCTTAAATAGCTGTTTTTCAAAGACTGCAATATGAAAAGTTGCCTCAAAAATTTTGATATCAAGCAAAGTCCCTCTAACAATAATTTCAAATTTTTTGTTATTGGATTGTTTGATTGTCGCCAAAAACATCATCTCTTGCTCAAATTCTACTGGAGCAAGGAATTCCACTTCTGATCCAATCGTGATGGCATTGGGTTGATTTACCAAACACATTGCAGCATAGTTTGCAGCATTGAAGATAAAGCCTGAATGGATAAGATTGCTCTCATCGCTAATCATTTGCTTGGTGGGGATGAATTTGGTAATCACTTCCTCATACGTTATCTTTACAATGCTCCCTACAAGTTCGGATTTGAGAGAATTGCAGGCTTGAAGCTCGATATTGTTTTGCTCAAAATTTTCTTCCATTTTTATTTCCTTTTAAGTTTGAAATATCCTCGAATTGGGGCTTGATACCCCTCAATTGTTAGATTTGGATTGCAAGGAGAGAGAAAATCTTCCAAACTCATTGTATCAATCCAAGATGTTTTTCTCTGCTCATCTTTTTGTGTTTGCTTCTTCTCTAGTAGTGTAACGCTCTCAAACCCTGCTCTCTCACACCACCCTTCTAAGGCTGAGAGTGAGGGGATAAAGTAGGCATTACTCATTTTTGCATAGCTTCCCTTTGGACACAGAGCAATATCTTCTTTGCTCTCCAAAATCAATGTATCAAGGATAACTTCCCCTCCACTTTTGAGTGCTTTGGCTAGGGATTTGAGTGTTGAGATAGGATCTGTGCGATGGTATAGCACACCCATACAAAAAATCACGTCAAACTTTTTGTCATATTGTTCTAAATGTTCGATTCCTAGCATTTCATAAAGGATGGAAGTTTTTGCAAAGTGATTGATAAAATCAAATTGACACTTAAATAGAGCATAAGGATCAAAACCAGTGATACTTTTAGGAGAGTGTGAGAGCATTTGAAACATATAATAGCCATTGTTGCACCCAATATCAGCGATTTCTTTGCCCTCAAGCTCGAGATGGGGAGTGAGTAGATTCCACTTTATTGAGCTATTCCACTCGCTCTCTATCTTTAGCTCTTTTAGCTCAAAAGGTCCTTTCCTCCAAGGTTTTAGGGCTATTGCACACTCTAAAATCTGACTCCTTTGTTCCTGAGTGAGAGAATCAAACTCCAATCTTACGCTATCGCCTAACTCTAGCTTTGCTTCAAGATGAGGGAGGGCGTTGATTTTTTCAAGTAATGGAGCGATATTTTTGGCTAGAAGCTTTTTTTGGGCTTCTAGTCTTAGAGTTTTAAGCATCAAATAGCCCTGCACTCTCTGTTGGGGATTTAAGATTTTCAAGCAAGAATTGATCATCAACCCCAAAAACAATAGCAAAGTTATAAGGTCGCTCTAACTCTTTGAGGAGGTTTTCTGGGGAATTGTAGGCATAGCAGG
The DNA here is from genome assembly GCA_019115525.1 of Candidatus Helicobacter avistercoris. Lineage (GTDB taxonomy): Bacteria > Campylobacterota > Campylobacteria > Campylobacterales > Helicobacteraceae > Helicobacter_G > Helicobacter_G avistercoris. The sequence goes on from DXDJ01000035.1 coordinate 4,476, forward strand.
TGCAAACAGAAGAAAAAATCTCGTGATATTCTTGAGGAACAAAGAGAGAAACTTTTGCCCATTTTGCATTGGCAAGGATGTATCCACTATACTCTTTGAATGCGTTTAGATCTTTTTCGGCGATAATCACCCTACCGCTTTGCCCAAACTTGCACAACAAGTTTTTTGAATCCACAAAATTGGGTTTGAGGTGAGAGATGGGTTGAAAATTTTCAAGTGAAATTTGAATATTGTGTATTTGACAAGTAGAAATCACATTTGCTAGGTTTTTTAAGAAAAGACTAGGCAAAGAAATAATATGCCGTTGGGAGTTGTAATAAATTTTGCTATCAAAGAGTGTGCAGGAAATAATCCTAAAGGGCATATTTTCACTTGTATGCATAGGAGTATCCTCTATGCTTAGCTCGAGCAAAGAAGAGTTTTTTAGGATGAGATTTTTGAGATCTTCTTGCTGAATACTCTCAAGCAAATCTCCATAGCCCCCCTCAAGAATACAAGTATGATCATCATTGATAATCTCTCTTGCAATCTCAAACTCGATAGAGGGGAAGTAAAGCAGAGAAATGTTCCTCATCAAAAGATGAAATCGAATAAATCTTGTAATCGCATCTTGAAGCAAATCCACCCTAATCCACGCCACTTCATTATCAATCATAGGCATATCCCCATCCTCAAACACAATCCCATACGCCCCTAGTGTAATAGCTTCTTTGGCACTCTGCGGTGTAGTTGCTATAAAAAGACTTCCCCTACGAACATTTGCAAGGTTGGTGGTTACATTTTCAAAGGCAGAGAGAGGGGGATTGTTGAGTAAATTGCCATGAATAATTTCTACAATCTCATTGATTCTCAAAATATTTCCTTAGCCGATTTTGCTTCCATTTTTTCTTTTTTCTTGAGGGATGATAAGCTTTAGACCATTTTCATCCTTGACAGAGAGGATCATCCCCTCACTCACAATCCCCATAAGTTTTGCAGGCTTGAGGTTTGCCACGACGCATACTTGAGTGCCTATCAAATCTTGAGGATTGTAGTATTGAGCGATTCCTGAGATGATTTGTCTAGGTTTTTGCTCCCCCAAATCCACTTGGAAAAGCAAAAGCTTCTCACTCCCCTCTACATTCTTGCACTCTAGCACTTCCCCTACTCTTAAATCTGAGAGGAAAAAATCATCAATTTTGATTTGAGGGGTTTTGTTTTCTTCCTTTTTGATTTCTTCTTTACTTTCTTGCACTTTTTCCTCCTTTTTTTCTATTTTTGGGAATAGTGGAGCAATTTTTTCAATCCTAAAATGCTCTTTGAATGAATGATGATCAATCATTTTTTTAAACTCACTTGGAGCAATCTCTATTCCTAAACTATCGGCAATTTTTTGAGCAGTTGTCGGCATAATGGGTGCGAAGAGCAAAGCCCCCTTGTATAAAGCATTGCACAAAAACACTAGCAGTGCTTGTGTTTTTTCACTCTCACCATTTTTCATCAAACTCCAAGGCTCATATCTTGCAATCATCGTGTTGCATAGAGAGAAGATTTTCCAAACTTCTTCAAGATAGCGATGAAAGTGTGCATTTTCTACAAGTGTCAAAGCTTGAGTGATAGTGTTTTCTAGCTCTTTGCACTCTGTTGGGAAAAACTCTTGAGCTTTGTTTGAGCTAAGGCTAAGTGAGAAGTATTTTTCGCTCATTCCAATGAGACGATTGAGAAGATTGCCCAAATCATTGCTAAGCTCAGAGTTGATTCTATCCACTAGAGCATTGAGCGAGAAATCCCCATCTTGTCCAAATGGCACTTCACGCAAAAGAAAAAATCTAAACACATCATTGCCAAACTCATCACTGACTTTTTTGGGATCGATTACATTTCCGATACTTTTACTCATTTTTTGCCCCTCATTAAGCCACCAGCCATGAGCGTAAATCTTTTTGGGTAGGGGGATATCAAGAGAGAGCAAAAATGCAGGCCAATAAATGGCGTGAAATCGCAAAATATCTTTTCCCACTAGGTGGATTGCTCCTTCCCAAAGATGCATTCTCTCCTCACTTCCCCCATATCCCAAAGCACTCACATAGTTTAGTAGTGCATCAAGCCATACATAGATGATATGCTTTTTCTCTCCCTCTTTTTGGCTGGGGATTTCAATCCCCCACTCAAAAGTTGTGCGTGTGATGGAGAGATCATTTAGTCCATTTTTGACAAAGTTAATCACTTCATTTTGGCGATAGCTAGGCAAAATCGGATTGCTCTCATACCACTTGAGTAGTTTATCTTGATACTTTGAGAGAGCAAAAAAGTAACTCTCTTCTTTCACTTCACTTGTGGGCTTTCCGCAATCAGGACAAAATCTCCCTTCCTTGAGCTGAGTTGTAGTAAAAAAACTTTCACAGCTTATGCAGTATTGCCCCTCATACTCTCCTTTGTAAATATCCCCTTTCTCTAGCATTTTAGAAAACGCAAGTTGCACGGCTTTAATATGATAATCATCAGTTGTGCGGATGAAGTGATCGTAGTCTATGCCAAACTCATCCCAAAGAGTCCTAAACTTCTCACTCACCTCTGTGGCGTATTGCATGGGGGTTTTGCCTCTTGCCTGAGCGGATTGCTCGATTTTTTGTCCATGCTCATCTGTGCCTGTGAGAAAAAAGCTCTCATCACCTCTAAGAGTGTAAAATCTTTTCAAAAAATCAGCAATAATCGTAGTATAGGCATGCCCGATGTGAGGAACATCATTGACATAATAAATCGGAGTTGTGATATAGCGTTTCATATTTTTGCCTTAAAAAATAGGGATAAAAATAAAAAGCATTATATCTAAACTCCTAAAAAAATGGGTCAGGGCGTGAAACGCCTCCTGCTTTTAGAAGCGATAAGAATATTCAAGGGAGAGATAATCGGAGTTGATGATTTGCATCTTATAGGCAAGTTTATCTCCTCATAAGAAAGCCTTTAACATATCTTCTTTAGTGATTTCGGAGCTATAACCTATGCCAAATTTGCAGTTAATATTGAATTGATGATTGCCATAGTAATAATGGAGTCCAATTTATGGCACAAATGAGTGAAGCATTATATTATCATAGGCATTAGAGGTATTGACTTCAGGAGAGATTGCTCCATCAGAATTGCCAAGTTCTGCTTTTGTATTTTTATAGTAGCTAAATTTATATTGCAATCCCACGGTTAGTCCCAAAGTGTGTTCTCCTCTTTGCAAAAAATCCCATAGAAAATTTACATCTAATCCTACTCTAATAGGGAGATAAGAGGCTTTAAAGATATATGAGAAGTTTTGTGGATCTAGGGGGTCTTGAGGAATGAAAGTCATATAGGTTTCTCCATTGATAGGCGTGCCTACACCAAATGAGAGATTTGTGCTAATCCCATAGGCTTGTTTTATTCCCAAAGCTTCTTTGTCAAAATAATGTTGATATCCAAGCTTTATTCCTCCATCAAAGGTGAAATTGTTTGTGGTAATAGAGTGGTTAATAAAATTGCTTGGACGATTGCTTTGCATAATAAAATCATCGCTTCCAAAATTTGCTTCGATTCCCAAAGTGAATCCACTTTTATCATCTGTTTTTGTTGGGGGTTGAGGGGTTTACTCTATTGAAGTGTTTGAGGGTTGGGTATTAAGATTATCTAGCGTATCCCCCCCCCCCTAGTGGTAGTTTCTGCATTTAAAGTAAGCAGACTTACAAGAGCTAGGCTCATACTCTTTGTCATTTTGACTCCTTGAATTAAAATTTACTTGAATATTTTACATAAAAAACAAAGGATTGCAAA
>DXDJ01000036.1 GCA_019115525.1 Candidatus Helicobacter avistercoris
TTTGTTTGCATGGAGCTTTTCAATCACCGTGGCGTTATAAGGGGCGATGTAGCCTTGCAAAATCTTACTTCCACAAGTAATCTCCCATCCTTTGACATTGATATTGTCTTTGATTAAGAAATATCATCATAACTCCACTCCAAATAAAATTTTTAGATTACTAAGAAAAATAAGCTAAAAAACCCCTTATTTTATGTGGATAAATTGTGATTTTGCTTCAAAAATAGCTAAAAAAGAGGAAGATTAAAAATAAGTTTAAGAAAGATAAGTTAAAGAGGTATCCCCACAAGGGGATGGGGAGAGAGGAATTAGATTTTTGCCTCTTCTCTTCTTTGTAGAAGCTCCCATTTTTTATCAACATCTTTTTGCCATTGCTCAATGATGTGCTCATTTTCAGGCTTGAAGAGATGTTTGAATCTTCCTTGAACTCCAAGGTAATCACGCACAGGGATGATGTTTTTTGGTCTATATGTGATGTGAAGCTCGTGTCCGTTGATAATCTCATAAAGTGGGAATACCAAAGAATCAACTGCCAAATCCATCATCTCAACAGTGTTGTTGCAATCAAATCTCCACTCAGTTGTACAAGCACTGAGAGCGTTGATAAATGTTGGTCCCTCTGTGTCAAGTGCAGTTTTGATTTTTTTGTTCATATCTTTCCACTTGTTTGGTGCTACTTGAGCAACATAAGGAGATCCGTGAGCTGCAAAGATTGCTAGGATATCTTTTTTCTTCTCTTTTTTACCATAGCTTACTCTTCCTGCTGGTGTTGTAGAAGTGCTAGAACCCAAAGGAGTAGATCCGCTTCTTTGACCACCTGTGTTTGCATAAACCTCATTGTCAAAGCAAATATAAGTAAGATCGTGTCCTCTCTCAAAGCATCCACTAATCCACTGGAATCCGATGTCATAAGTTGAACCATCTCCACCAAATGCCACAAACTTAGGCTTCTCTCCTGTATATCTTCCCTTTCTTACAAGTGCCTTATACATTGCTTCTGCCCCTGCTGCTGCAGTAGAGCTATTTTCAAATCCAATATGAATCCAAGGCACATCCCAAGAAGTATAAGGATAAACTGCAGTTGAAACCTCGATACATCCAGTTGAGTTACCGATCAAAATATGCCCATCCACAGAGTTTAGGACTTCACGGATAATCATTCCATGAGCACAACCAGGACAAAGTAGGTTAGCTCCTTCAAACTTCTCTGCTGACTTTGAAAATTGTTTTAGATTTTTAACTTCTTTTGTCATATTCTACTCCTTAGTTAAACGCCATTTTTGTTCCGCGGAGTCCTACAAACTGCTGTGTAGCGTGTGTAAGTTTTCCAGCTTTTGCATTATTATCAAGCTCTTGATAGATTCCATCAAGAATATCTTGTGTCATATCTCTTCCACCAAGTCCATAGATGTAGTTTGAGAGAATTGGCTTGTTTGCAGAGTTTTGAAGCACTGCAACACCCACTTCATTAAATAGCATTCCCATAGCACCTGCTGGCAAGCTTCTATCAAGCATTGCTACTGCTTTGCAGTTTTTAAGTGCCTCTGCGATTTGTGCATAAGGGAAAGGTCTAAGTGTTCTAATGGATACAACACCAGCTTTGATCCCCTTCTCTCTTGCTCTTTTAGCCGCAATTCTTGCTGACTCAACTGTTGTTCCAAGAGCAACGATTGCTACATCTGCATCATCCATATCGTATTTTTCTACCAAAGAGTATTTTCTACCTGTAAGCTTTGCAAACTCAGCAAATACATCCTCAATGGTCTTAGATGCTTCCATAATATCGTGGTGAAGTTGAGCTTTGTGCTCAAAATGCCAATCTTCTTCAGTTTGAGCTCCATAAGTAATAGGCTTAGAAAAATTTAGCATTGCATTTTTTGGTTTAAACTCGCCTACAAATTTATAAGCTTCCTCATCGCTAAGTGGATTTACATTTTGAGCTGTGTGAGAGCAGATGAAACCATCTTGATTGACAATTGTAGGGATTCTTGTGCTCTCAGCGATTCTAAAGGCCATCAAGTTGAAGTCATAAGCCTCTTGCGGATTGTAAGCACAGAGATTTAACCATCCTGTATCACGGCTTAGATACATATCTGAGTGATCTCCATTTACATTTAGTGGTGCTGCAAGGGCACGATTGACAAGGTTTAGAACGATTGGAACTCTCATACCAGAAGCTTGATACATTACCTCAACCATCAATGCAAATCCTTGAGAACTTGTCGCAGTAGCCACTCTTCCACCAGCAGCAGATGCACCCACACAAGCACTCATTGCAGCATGCTCTGATTCAACCATTACAAACTCACCATCAATGTATCCATCACTCAAAAATTTTCCATAGTTTTGAACGATTGGAGTTGAAGGCGTAATCGGATAAGCAGCCACAACATCAATTTGTGCTTGACGCAAAGCGTGGCTAGCAGCCATATTTCCATCCCAAACTTCAGTTTTTAACAAATCATATTTTAAAGCCATAGACTCTTCTCCTTACTTACTTTCTTTTTGAGGCCACTTTGCAAGTGCATCAGTGTTTTCTTCATTTTCATCAAACATCAAAAGTGATTTTGGATTTGTAGGACAAACTTGCACACAAACTCCACATCCCTTACAATGCACATAATCCACCCCACTAAGCTTCTCGTCTCGTGCAAGGATTGCACCATCTGGACAATAAACCCAGCAGTTAAAGCAATTGATACAAATATTGTTATTATGGACAGGCTTTTGCACTCTCCAGTGAGCTACACTTGCCTGCTTTGAGCTATTTTCTGTATAGGCTCTCTTCTCAGGCAATTTCTCTTGAACTTTGATTCCATCTTCGCTACTCTCAAATGGAAAAAGTACAGATCCAATTTCAAATTCATTCCAACCTTTCATCTTTACGCTCCTTATTTTACTTCGTTGTATGCTCTTGTGATTGCTTCGCGGTTTGCATCAATAATCTTTTGAGGAAGTTTCTTTCCAAGCAATTTGATGAAATGCTCCAAGAAATAATCCAACTCAAGCATTCCTGAGATTTTCATCAACGCACCAAGCATTGGAGCATTTGGAACTGATTTACCAATAGTTTCACGAGAGATCTTAATACAATCTAGCACATACACCTCTTTGCCTTTAAGTTCAGGCTTTTTCTCAAGCAGCTCTTCTTTGCTCAAGTGAGTTGTGATGATGTATTTTGTATCTGCTTTTTCATTTGCACAAATATCTGTGATAAACACCAATCCTGGGTCAATTACCAATACATAATCAGGTCGCATAAACTTCTCATGATTTAGAATCGGTGAATCATCCACACGGTTGTAAGCAGTCATTGCTGCTCCTCTTTTTGCAGAACCATAAAATGCAAATGCTTGCACTTGCTTTCCTGTCCCTGCAACAACATCAGCCAAACCTTTTGCACCTGTTACTGCACCTTGTCCAGCACGACTATGCCATCTAATTTCTAGCATTTATACCTCCTTTGAGTTCCAAGTAAGATTTTGATTTGCGTATTTTACACCACATTACTCAAAGTTGGTGTTTTATGTGTTCTAAAGCTTCTTGCATATCTGAAAAAACAAAATCTGTATATTCTGCAAGATTTTTATCATACTTCCCCTGCACTCCAATCCCCACTACACCGGCATTCTTTGCAGATTGCATATCAAAAAAAGTATCCCCAATCATATACACCCTACTCTTATCATACTCAAGTCCTTCAAGTGCTGTATATATCGGCTCTGCACTAGGTTTTGGCTCACTAACATCATCAATTCCAACAACTCTAAAAAAATAATCCAACATTCCTAAATTTTCTAAAATTTTTTTGGAAAAATAGCTTGACTTAGAGGTTACAACCCCCAATAAATAGGAGCTTGGAAGATTTTTAAAAGAATCCTTTACTTTTGGTAACAAAATAGTTTTTTCCAAATAGATTCGCTCATAATTTGAGCGATAAAGCTTCACACATTCTTCGATTTCACCCTGAGGCAAGCCCATTTTGACAAACATTTCTCTCAAAGGATGTCCAATCAATGCTTGAATTTCATTCTCCCTACCTTTAAAATTAAATCCAAAAAATAAACTTGCATTGATAAAACTCTCCAAAATTGCCTGAGTAGAATCAATCAAAGTCCCATCCAAATCAAAAAGCAAAATCTTCTCTCTCATCTTGCAAACACTCCTTTTTTCCTCTCATAAATTAAAACACCAAAGAGAACAAACAATGTAAGAAATGCCGAGAGTGGATAAGTCATCCAAGCCCCAAGCATTCCAAAATGCTCACTTAAAAATGGCAAAAGAATTATTGTAAAACCAATGGTATAACATAGCGTAATCACCAATGCCCCTAAGGGTCTTTGCACGGATTGTAAGAAAATAGAGCTCACCATATGAAGCCCAATTGCCAAATATCCTACAAACCAAATTTTCATTGCAAAGGTAATATCTCCTACAAGATTTGCGTCTCTGCTAATATCCTCAACACTCAAAAATGTTCTAACAAACTCTTCTCCAAAGACAAAAAACAATCCATACAATACAACGCTCACAAACAGCGAAAACCCTAGAGCAAAACGATAAATCCCTCTCACTCTACTCATCTCCCCTGCTCCATAGTTGAAACTTGCAATAGGTTGAACTCCTTGAGCCACGGAGAGCAGAATAGCAAAAAACACGATCCCTCCATACATCACAATCGTATAAATCAGCACTCCTCTCTCTCCTACAATTTTCATCAATGTAAGATTATAAAGAAGCATTACCACACTTGCACTCAGCTCTGAGGCACACGCTGGGATTCCATTTTTGGCAGATTGAAAGATTTTTTTGAAACTAAAAGTAGGGATAAAATACAAATCTCCTCTTTTGCTAAGAAAATGCCAAAGCAAAATACTAATGGCTACAATATTTCCCAAAATCGTAGAAAGTGCACTTGCATAGATTCCAAGATTTAAGATGAAAAGAAAAATATAGTTAAACACCACATTTCCCACAGAGGCGATCACCATCGACACCATCGCAAGGCGTGGTTTTCTATCATTGACTGCAAACATATCAAGTACTGGGTGCAAAAGCATCACAAACACCCCTGCAAAAATGATACTTAGATACTCACTCACAAGCTCTAAGAGATTATCATTTGAGCCTAAAAAGAGCGAAATCTCTTTGCAAAAGACAAATAGAGTGATACTTAAAGCCACGCCAAAGATAAGCATAAAATACACAATCGAGCTAAAAAACTCTCTTGCCTTCTCCTTCTCCCCCTTGCCTAGATAGTAAGAAATCATCGCACTTCCCCCCACAGAGAAAAGAAGCTCACAAGCAATGATTGCAGGGAAAATCGGCCAAGTGATTCCAAGTGCGGAAACTGCATCCTTGCCCAAAGCATGTGCGACAAAAAATCCATCAACAATCGCATGAGTACTCAAAGAGAGCATTGAGAGAAGCGAGGGAAAAAAGTAATAAAAAAATAAGCGATTGATTTTTTCGTTTTTGAGATCAATTTCCTTTGCCATCACTCCCCCTATGAAAACAGCTTGATTGCTCTCTCTTTGTCCTCCAAAGTATCAATACCCATACTTTGTGTTTGCACCAAAAGGGTGGCGATGCTTTTTTGATGATAGAGGGCTCTGAGTTGCTCTAGCTTTTCAATCTCCTCTAATGGGGATTTAGGAAGCGTGCAATACTCCTGCAAAGAGGCATTAGAAAATGCATAGATTCCTAAATGTCCGAAATACTCCACCTCCCCACCATCGCGATTGTAAGGAATGAGAGAGCGAGAGAAATACAATGCGTGATTGTCTTTGTCTAAAACGACTTTGACAAGGTTGGGATCTTTAGCCTCAGCAGGGCTAATGGATTTGATACAAGTTCCCATAAAGCAAGATTTTTCACTCATCATTTTTTTGAGTGAGAGCAAAATCTCACTTTCCAAAAACGGCTCATCTCCTTGCATATTGATAATGATTTCACTCTCATTTAGTTCCAAAAGGCGAGAAGCCTCTGCACAGCGATCTGTGCCACTGCTATGAGAGGGGGAAGTCATCACAGCCTCAATCTTGTGCTTTTGGCAAACTTCAATAATCTCTTGACTATCCGTTGCCACACACACTTCATCAGCCTCTTTGGCTCTAAGTGCAGTTCTAACAATCATAGGGATTCCTAAAATATCAGTCAGCATTTTGCGTGGAAATCGTGTGGATTGCAATCGTGCAGGGATAATAATCATTGCTTCAACCTTAGAATCAAAATAAAAAGTGATTTTACAACAATACCCCTAACTTTCCCTACGCTTTGCAATCCTTATTACTTTGCAATGCATAGCATTAAGCAAAACACCTTGATATAGAAAGTCTATGGGATAAAAATATTGATAAAAAGGGGTTGAGAAGTGGGCGTCGGTCCGCCCTACGAAGGTAAAAAGAATTATACGCAAATACTGCTGATATTTTCATGCAAAGAGGAAAATTTCGATTTTTCATCCTCTCATACAAAAAGCAATCTAGTATCCTGCCTCATTAAGCAGTGCGTAATTTTGACAGCCAAGTTCATCCTGCAAATTACACGCTTTGATAAAAAAATCTTTCGCCATTTGAATATTTTTCTTTACTCCCTCACCATTTTTGTACATAATGCCAAGAGAAGTGCAACCCAATCCATTTTCTCCTCTACAGGCTTTTTGATAAAGTTTAAAAGCTTTAGATAAATCCTGCTTAACCCCATCTCCAATATGGTACATAAAAGCAAGTTTGGTGCAACCTAAAAATTCATTGCCTATACAAGCTATTGAGAAATAATTCTTTGCTTTTTCTTTATCTTGCTTAATCCCTTCCCCTCTTCGATACTCCTCACCAAGATTTATACAAGCACCAATATAGCCCCTATGACACGCTTTAGAGTAAAGTTCTATAGCTTTGGGAACGTTCTGTTTCACAATTTTTCCATCTCTATATATCATGGCAAGATTGTTGCATAAAAAACCATTACTAAAATCACAAGCTTTTTGATACAAATCAATAACCATTTGTTTGTTTTGAACTTCACTGTTTTCTCTCATATATATATTCCCCAAACTATTGCATGACAAAGAGTCGCGTCTATCACAAGCAATCTTATATAATTCTCTTGCTTTTTCAACGTTTTGTTTAACCCCCTTTCCTTGCTCATACATTAAACCGATCCTGCCACATCCTGAGCCATCACCTGCGTTACATGCTTTTTGATAAAACTTTAATGCCTGAGATATATCTTGTTGCACTCCCTTTCCATTTTCATACAATACACCAAGAGCCACACACCCACGATTATTGTCTTGTCTACAGCTTTTCTCCCACAATGTAGCAGCCTTTTGAAAATTGCCTTTTTCAAATGCTTCTCTACCTTGCTCCATCAAACTCTTCTCCCCCTCTCCAAACAACACCCCAAGCATACACAGAATCACAAATAATTTTTTCATAACAATATCCTTAAAAACATTTTGATTTTTTATGATAACAAAACTTAACTGAAGGCAAAATAAAGAAGCTATGGTGCCGAAGGTCGGACTCGAACCGACACAGGGTTGCCCCTACCAGATTTTGAGTCTAGCGCGTCTACCAGTTTCACCACTCCGGCACAATAATAAAAGAAGAAAAGATATGGTGCGCTGAGCGAGACTCGAACTCGCACGAGTTTCCTCACTACCCCCTCAAGATAGCGTGTCTACCAGTTCCACCACCAGCGCAAAAGAAGTCCCACACCCCCTTTTTTTTGTTAAGTTTTATCCTGCGATAAAAGGATTTGCGTAAATCGCAACAACAGCAAGAACAAGTGTATAAATAACTTGTGCTTCAATCAATGCAAGAGCAATAAACATTGTTCCTGTAAGCTTACCACCAACACCAGGGTTTCTAGCAATTCCTGAGATTGTAGCAGAAGCAGTATATCCCATACCAAGAGCACCACCAAATGCCGCAATACCAAGACCGATAACTGCACCAAGAATAGAATATGACTTGATCATTGTCATATCTTCTGCAAAGGCAAAGCCTAAACAAACAAATGCCAAGAAAAACAACTTTTTCATATTTTTTCCTTTCTACTCTCGCCTCTTTCGGATCTGTCCCCTACTTGAAAACGTAAGTTTTAAAATTAAAAGCATGATTATAACAAAAAAATCAAATTTTTATACCAAATCTAATTCAACTTTGTTAGTTTCACTACAAAGAACTATACACTCTAGCTCTTCTCCCTCTTGAGGATTGGCATTTTTGGCTTTGATTTTTCGAATATGAAGCAATCCATCTCCACCCTGAGGAAGTTCGATAAATGCTCCAAAATCTACTAGCTTTTTCACCCTACCTTTGAATTTCAATCCTTGCGGATAGATTGTCAAATCTACTTTTTCACTTCTTGGCTTATTTTTTGAGAGAAGCGAGAGGATATACTCTTTGGTTTGATTAAGTCTCTCAGCTCCAATTCCGCTTACTCTCACCTCTCCATTGTTGCGATCTAAATCAATGGTTACGCCAAATTTCTCAATGATCTCTTTTATCGTTTTTCCCCCTGCTCCGATGATTTCTACGATTCGATCAGGCTCTACATAGAAGCTCTCACAAATTGGCAAAATAGAATCATTTTTGACAATCTTTTTGGCACTCTCTTCCATAAGGCTTAGAATATGCATTCTCCCCTCTTTTGCTTGAAGTAAGGCTTCACGCAAGATTTTTGAGCTTACTCCTCCAAGCTTGATATCCATTTGCAATGCACTCACACCTTTGCTTGAGCCTGCTACTTTGAAATCCATATCCCCCTCATGATCCTCTAAGCCCATAATATCTGTGAGGATTGCATACTCATCCCCTTCTTTGATAAGTCCCATTGCTACCCCTGCAACAAGCTCATCACACTCAACACCACTAGCTCTTAGTGCCATAGAACCGCCACATACTGTTGCCATAGAACTTGAGCCATTGGATTCTAAGATTTCAGACACCAATCGCACTACACGCTTATCAGAAAGATTGGATTCTAAAGCTCTTTTACCTAAATTTCCATGTCCTAGCTCTCTTCTGCCTGGAGCTCCAATAAGGCTAGCTTCTCCTACGCTAAAGCCAGGGAAGTTATAATGCACCATAAAACGCTCTTTGCTAGGAGATTTATCTCCCAAAAGCTCATAGGTTTGAGCATCTTGCTCTCCTCCAAGAGTTGCTACTACCAAAGCCTGAGTTTGCCCACGCTTAAAAAGGCAAGAGCCGTGAGCAAAGGGCAAGACATTTGTCTCAATGCTAATAGCTCGCACATCTTTTAACCCTCGATTATCCGCTCTTTTTTGCTCTTTGAGAATCATCTCACGCACAGCTTTTCTTTTGCACTTCTCTACTCCACCCAAAACCTTGTCGTATTCAAGCTCACGCTCGATAGAGATTTTTTGGGCAAGTTTTTGGAGTTCCACCATTCGCTCGCTCTTTGCCATTTGATTGATAGCTTTGAGCAAATCATCCCAATAGTTTTGCAAGATAAGTTTTTGGACTTCTTCACTCTGATTATCAGGGCAATGCTTGATTGCAAAAGTAGGTTTTTTATATTCTAAAAAGCTTTGCTTATAGGCCAAAGAAATTTTTTGTATCTCTTTTTTTGCAAGCTCGATTGCCTCACATAGCTCGTCTTCACTAAGCTCATTTGCATTTGATTCTTGTCGCATTGTTCTCATCTCAATCATCAAGATATTATCCTCATATCCTGAGATATACAAATCCAATTTCCCTTCTTCTAGCTCTCTTGCATTGGGGTTTAGTACAAAGCCATTTTCATTTCTTCCTACTCTTACTGCACACACAGGGTAGCTTAAAGGGATGCTTGAGACTTGTAAGGCACTAGAGGCTGCATTGAGCGCGCAGACTTGCAAATCACTTTTTCCATCATAGCTTAGCACTAGGACGCTGATTTGTGTAGGGTGTCGATAGGTTGAAGGGAAGAGGGGTCGAAGTGTGCGATCAATGATTCTAGAGGTGAGTGTTTCAAAATCACTTGGCTTGCTCTCACGCTTGATAAAACCTGAGGGGAATTTTGCATTAGCATAGGCTTTCTCAATATACTGCACAGTGAGTGGGAGAAAATCTTCATCAATGCTTTTTTCCTCATCGACTGCAACACTGGCTAAAATCACTGTTCCACCATGTTGATACCACACTGATCCGGAGGCTTGAGTGGCAACTTTGGAAAAATCAAAACTTTCATTAAAAATCTGCATAAGTATTCCTTGAAGAAAAATTTTTAGATTCTACACCAAGTAGCTCTCTCTCAAAAGCAAATCTTTTCTTTGCGTTTGAAGTTCTTTGTAATAGTAGTTTGTAGAAACAAAAAAATCTGGACTAATAACCTTATAAACACAATCACAGATTTTCAACAAATAACTTTCCACATCTCTTGAAAGCACAGGAGTTGCCACAGAGGCACTTTTGCACCCGTGATTGACGCAGGTTTTGATAGCAACTTCTATGCTAAAACCAGTTTCTACACTCTCATCAATGATGAGAATATTTTTGTTTTCAAAAGAGCTAATCTTTTCTCCCTTACGAATGCGTCTTGCTAGGGGAATGATATTTTTTTCATAATTTTCTTGAGCTTTTTGATAGACATAATCAATATCAATCCCAAAGGATTGCAACAAATTTTCATCAATCACCACATCCATCAGCTCGCTCACAACAGCGATAATGCACTCTGGGTTTTCTGGTGCAGAAATAGGATCTAAAAACAAATGCTCCAATGGAAGATCAAAATGTGTCGCAACACTTTGAGCCAAAGACTGAGCATCAGTAGAAATACTCAAAATCATCGTGTTATAAAAATTCACATTCTCCAACTCTTTGATAAGCCTCTGTGCTGCATCTTGTTGGTTGAGAAAACAATTTTTCTTTTTGTCCATTTCTACCTCCTATTTGTTGAATCGATACGATGCTCCCACTTCGCTTAGTGGAGTAAATCTAAATTCAAGTCGCACATAGTTATTTGTAATACTCTTAAGTAAGGGTTGATTGCCCTCATCTGTAAGAATTGAGGCGATTTCTTGAGCAAATTTCAAACTCACTCCAAAACAGCGTATATCTGTTGAAATCTCTACGCTCCAATCCTTAAGTTGCCTTGCTAAAAAATCATAATTCACTTCTCCCCCTAGAGAAAAGTATCCAAAATCATTACTAAGTGAGAAATTGATAAAGTTGGCATTGATACTTGAAGTATTGCTTGCAAAAAGTTTCTTATAGTAATACCCCACAGAAGTTTTGAGATGCCATTTTTCAAGATCGACACTTGCTGATGCCTCGGTGATGTCATTATAAAGAAAGGAATAATAGATTGAAGCTTTCATATCTAGCCCATCAATAGGAGAGCTTCCTATTTCATTAACCATACTTTCTGAGAAAAGATAGTCTTGGGATTGAAGATTGAGCTTTTGAGAAAGATTGTAGTAAAAAAGCGTATTTCCTGCATTGTTGTAAAAATATTGAGAAAGTTGGATCTCAAATTTATGCTTATTAGTGTCAAAATCCACGATTGAACTGGGATTCCAAAGATTGTTGATGATGAATTTTTTTTGCTCTGAGGTTTTTGAGGAATCATTGCTGATTTGAATGACTGCGTTTGAATAATCTTTGTAAACATTGTCGCTAAACATATCGCTTGTATAGCGATAGTATGGTCCAGAGATTTTTGCCATAAGCTGAAGAGTATGCATAAAATCACCATAATCTTTCGCCAAATCCGTTGCCAAAGAAGCTGAGTAATTGGCTGTAAAAAAATTAGCATTTTTATAATTGATATTAGGATTATTGGCAATTTGGAGATTTTGTGTTTGATAGAGATTGATGTTTGTAAAATTTAAATCCGTTGAAGCACCTACTGAAAGGTAGCCATCAAATAGAGGAAGCTCGATACCTATTGGGATATTGATTGTGTTTTCATAATACCCATAGCCTTCTTTTCTCATCACATTATTGGCTTGAACATCAATAGAATACATTAAGTTTTGCCAAAAAAGAGAATCGTAGAATTTGTGATATTGCAAACTAGGGAGAAGCTGAAAAGTGTCAGCATTGTTTGCTTGAGCAATATCAATAAAAAGTTTGTTATAAAAACCAAAATAATGTTCTTCAGAATGAAGTAAATAATTAAAACGCGAAACACTCAAGCGATCGCCTACCTTCTTTCCAGCATCATCAATCCTCAAATAATCCAAATCATTCATATAAGTAAAATTTGAGTAAAAACCATCATTTAAGGTTTCATAGCCATCAAACCACCCTGTTCCCAATCGTGTCTGAAAATCAAGATTGAAACCATAGATGTGTTGATTGAGGATGGAGTATTTTTGGACATATTTTTTTGTGTTATAAAAATATTTTGTTTGAAATATCAAAAGATTATCCCTTGGGGTTGCTAATCTAAAATCTCCAGAGATTCCAATCCCTCTTGAAGTTCGGATTTGAGGAGAGAGAGTGATATCCCAGCTTTCATAGGGGGCAATAAAAATTGGTTGTTGATAGTAAAATCCATCCTCATTAAGATAAGCAACTTTTGGATAAAGCAAACCACTTTTGCGTTGATTATTGGTGCTTATGCTCATATAAGGAATATAAAAAATAGGCATCTTTCCAATATAAATTCTTGTATTCCACAAAGTAAGCACATCATCGCTCTGATCCAAACTCCCAGAGCTTGAATCAAGATGCCATATAGGATTTTGTATGTCACATCCTGAAACGGTGTTTTCCTTAAAATAATAAACATCATTTTGAGAACTCGCTTCTTTTGCACTAACCCACAATCCACTCTCAACACTTTGCAAATAAATAGATGAGAGCGAAAAGGTATCTTTTGAGAAATCTACCTTAACGCTTTTGGCACTAAAAGAAAGATCGCTGCCCTTATATACCCTGACTTCTCCTTTTATTTCTGCAGTTTTATTACTTTTGTCATAAACAACATCATCTGCAGAAATATAGTATTCCCCACTAATTAAGACAACATTTCCCTTGGCATAAATCTTGTTTTTATCACTTGAGAGCTTATCTGCAATAATTTCACCCAGTTGGGAAGAATTAGCTTTGTAACTCTCTTGAGCAAAAAGACAAAAGAGAAAAAATGGAAATAAGCATAAAAATCTAGGCATTTTTTATCACGATACTTTTTCCCAACAAATCATGCAATGCCTGTTGAAAAGGTGTAAAAAATACAAGGAAAAATGGAGCATAAGCAAGATATTCACCTAAAATTTTAACCATACTTCTTATACACGCAAAAGCAATGCTAGGGCGATCAAGCAATGAAGTAGAAATAACTTTGATCTTGCAAACGATTTTGCCCAAAGTTGCTCCATAAAGAAAGGTAAAAATCGCTTCATACGCAAAGCTCAAAAGCAAGTATTGCCATATAACTTGATTTAAGAATCCAACAATTTGCACATAACTCCTCTCAACAGAAGAAAAACTATCCCAATAAATCAAAGTAAAAACAAAAGAAAGCAAAAGCTTATCAATCAAAAAAGCAATCACTCGTGAAGTTAGAGTTGCTAACTCAATCTTCTCTCGATACAAAATCTCCTCTAGATTCATAAAGCCCTAAACCCTATATCCTTGCGATATTGCATGCCCTCAAACTCAACGCATTCACAAATCTTATATGCATTCTCTCTTGCCTGTCTTAAGCTCTCCCCCCTTCCAACACATACACACACTCTCCCTCCACTAGCATACAATTCCCCCTCTTTTTCCTCCACTCCTGCAAAGGCAATATGCCCCAAACTCTCATCAAACTCTTTGAGTCTTATCAATGCCTTAGGACTTGAAGAATAAGGATAATCCTTGCTTGCAAGCACAACTCCTAGGGCAAACTCATCTTTGACTTCATATTTGAGATCTTTAAGCCTACCTTCTACACAGCTATCCAAAATCTGCAAAAGTGGAGTTTTGAGCGTTGGGAGTAAAACTTCGCACTCTGGATCCCCAAAACGCACATTAAACTCAAGCAAGATTGGCTCACCCTCTACAACCATAATTCCTGCAAACAATACTCCACAAAAAGGATGATTCTCACTCTCACACCCCCTGAGTGCTGGAGTGATGATTTGATCTGCAATTTTTTTTAGCAAAGCCTCATCACATAAAGGCGTAGGAGTATATGCCCCCATTCCTCCAGTATTGGGTCCATTATCCCCATCTAGCAATCTCTTATGATCTTGTGCAGCAGGAAGCAAAACAAAATCTTTTCCATCACAAAGTGCAAAAACTGAAAGCTCATATCCATCCAAATACTCTTCAACTACAACACAACTCCCAGCCTCTCCAAACTTCTCCATCTGCTCAATGCTCTGATGTGCCTCTTGCAAATTCTTGGCAATGATTACCCCCTTGCCTGCACATAGTCCATCAGCCTTAATCACAATCGGAGTTTGAAGCGTATTTGCAAAATCCTTGAGTTTTTGCTTGTCTGTGCTTTGCAAATATTTAGCGGTAGGGATTTTGTATTGTATTGCAAAGTCTTTCATATAGGCTTTTGAACTCTCTAGTCGTGAGGCTTTCTGGCTTGGGCCAAAAACCTTAATTCCCCTATTTTGTAAAAAATCAACAATTCCCTCCGAGAGCGGAGCCTCAGGGCCAACAACAACCAAATCAATGCCATAGCTCTGAATCAAAGAATAAAGCTCATCAAAATCTTTGGCAATAAGATTTGTTCCCAATCGATTTGTTGCCCCATTTCCAGGATAAAAATACAAAGAGATATTTTCTCCACTCAATGCCAAACCTAGAGAATACTCTCTTCCACCACTTCCCACGATCAAAATATGTCTTTGCATTTTTTCCTCTTTTGTTTTTTCACCCAAACAATCGCTATCCCTAAATGCGTAGCCTAAACACTACACATACAGGAGAAGGAGGAGTCCATTAGGGGCAGAACCTCACCGCTAAGGGCTACAAGCGGAAATGCCAACACACAAGACCCTCTACCCTCTCCAACATTCTTTCTTTTAACAGACTAGCATATTGGGAAACACGAATTGTTTGAGCAATCAAATTATAGAATAAAACCATTCTAATAAAGTGGCTTAATTTTGTACATATACAAGATATATGTTCCAAAAAACCAAATCAAAGGAATCGCTCCTAGGGCAACAAAAGGATTCTCACCTACAAAAATATGAACAAAAACATAAAATAAAAGAATTGTTGCAAGCGTGTAAAAGGCAGAAAAGTTTTTGTGATACCTTGGATTTGCAATCCCAATAAGTGGAATAAGAAAAAGGCTAAGAAGAGGAAAAATAGAAACCAAAACTGCCTTGACAAAGCGTTTTGCCTTGCTTTGACTTTCACCACTAAAAGCACTCTTCCAATACTCTATCAAATCATAGCCACTCAAAGGTGCTTCACCAACCTGAGTTCTAATATCCATTTTCTCAAACATCACCTTTCTAAACTCCTCATCTTGGGCCATATATGATTCGCCTTTTTGAAGTCCTAAGGTAAAAACACCTTGTTGATTTGTGATTTTTCCCTCATTTGCAGAAATAAAATTTTCAAACCCTAAGCCTTTTATAGAAAAAAGAACTAAGTTTTTATATACCCTCTCCTCTGCACTCTCTACATATACAAGCCAATCACCTATCTTTTGTCCAAATTCTCCAGCTTTGATATTGATATCCACATCCACCTTTTTTTGCTCAATGAAATTATCAAAGGCTCTCTTAGAAATTGGCACAGCTCCTAGAGAAAAAACCAAAGAGGTGATGCTTACTATCAAAGTCAGTGGCAAAAAAGTCTTAACAAGTTCGCTTGGCTTTACTCCCAATGAGAAGAAAACAAGCATCTCATAGTCATAAGAAAGTCTTGCAATACAAAGCACACAAGAGGCAAAAAAAGTAACAGGAATGATGAAAAAAACCGTATTGGGCAATGAATATAAAAACAAAAACAAAAGATCCATAAAATGGAGTTTTACCACATGACTTGAACCTGCGATTGTGATAAGCAAAATTACTGAAGAAACAAAAAACAAAACTATAAACAAAGGAAAAAAGAATTGTGCAAAAGCACTCAAAAAATATTTCTTATACATTTAAAACTCCAAAAATAGGATATTTTTCATATATAAGCCCCAAAATAAAGCCCAAGAACAAAAAACATATAAAAGGAATTTTGATTTGAGAGAAAGAAATGGTTTTGTTTTTGTAATTAAAAGCACTGAGTATCAAAATATAAAGAATTGCAAGAAATGATGAAGCAACAACAACATAACAACCATAAACAAAGGAAAATAACGCTCCAATAGATCCCATAACGATCAAATCCGCTTCTCCCATAATCTCTTTTGCAAATACAAAGCCCCCTAGCATTCTTAAAAGTGCAAAAGCACCTACAAGCGAAAAAGAGGAGATAAAATGCCCATAACTCAACAAATCAAGAAAATACAAGCCAAAAAACACATAAAACAAAAGTGAAAAATTTAAGATATCAGGCACTGCGAGTTTATAACAATCAATCCATCCCAAAATCAAAAATAGAAAACAAATTCCAAAGACAAACCACGCATAATCCCCATAGCCATACAAAAAACTACACATCGCCATCAAGCTAGGAATGCTCAGTGCAATGCAAAGACTTTGATAAGAAAAAAAACTTTGTTTAAGAAAAAGTAAAAAAGTCTTGCTTTCTTTGCCAAAAAAGCTAATTAAAACCGTCGAAATGGCATAACACAACAACAAAACTATCAAGATTTTTAAAAGCTCTCCTTGGTCAAGAAGAGCTTGAATCTCATTTAGCATTGCTTTCTAATCCAACACGCAAGAAATTCCTCATTTCCTTGACTTCTTCAAGCTTAATATCCATACACACAACACCTCTTTTGCCATCTTTGCAAACCTTGCCAAAAGGAGAAATAATCGAACTTGCTTTTGACATCCCCATATTTGCACAATCACTTGCAACCACAAAGCATTGATTGGTGATTGCTAATGCTTGAGAAAGCACTTCAAAATGATGCTTCCTCTCCTTGTCCCACTGAGCCAAAATAAACACAACTTCAGCCCCTCGCACTCTCTGCCATAAATCCACAAATCTAAGCTCAAAGCAGTTCATTACTGCACACTTAATCCCATCAATCATAAAAAACCCTATATCTTCCCTACATCCAGAACTCATATATTGCTCTTCATTATTGAGTGGGAAAGGCTGAGTTTTTGCCTGAGAATAGATAACAGTATGATTTTTGATTACTTTGATATTGTTATAAAACTCTCCATCAATTTCCTCAATCAAAGAAGTAATTAGAGTTTTTTCATCAGTAACCTCAAGATACTTCTCAAGTGCAATCTTAGAAAATTCACCAGCTTCTTTGAGGCGATCAAAGGCAAAACCACTAAGTATCAAATCCGCGGTACAAACAATAGAATGCCTCACACAACGCTCTATAAAACCTACAACATTATTTAGATTGGCAGTAAAATCTTCTTTTCTCTTAAATTGAAGAGCGTATATTTTCTTAGAAATCATCAAAATTTATACTCCCTTTTGCATAATTTGTTACCTTTGCCTCAAAGAAATTAGTCTTTTGGTCATTAAAGCTCGAGAATTGATCTACCCATTTAATTGGATTTTTTGAACCATAAATCTTAGGCATTCCTACATGAGTGAGACGATCATCAGCTAAGAATTGGATATATTCTCTAATAATCTCGCTTGTAAGGCCTAGAATCTGCCCTTGAGTGATATACTCTCCCCATGCACTCTCAACTTCCACTGCTTTTTTAAACATCTCTACCACTTCTTCTTCTAAATCTTTTGTAAATAAATCTGCACGCTCTTTTTTAGCAGAATTGATCATATTTTGAAAGAGCAAAAGATGTGTTACTTCATCTCTTTGAATAAAGCGAATCATTTGTGCACTTCCTAGCATTTTGCCTGAACGAGCCAAAGTATAAAAGTATGAAAAACCACTATAAAAATAAATCCCCTCTAAGATTTGGTTGGCAAACATTGCTTTGATCAAATTTCTCTCTGTTGGATTTTTTGCAAGCTCCATATATACATCAGCGATATGATCGTTTTTGCTTCTTAGTTGCATATCCACTCGCCACATATCATAAATCTCTTCTGTATTTGCAGAAATAGATTCAACCATAACCGCATAACTTTGAGAATGCAAAGCCTCCTCATAAGCTTGACGCACCAAGATAAGATTGATCTCTGGACTTGTCATATAAGGATTGACATTGTCAATCAAGTTATTTGTCTGCAAAGAATCCATAAAAATCAGCTGTGCCAAAGCTCGATCATAACCAAGCTTCTCTTGTGCTGTAAGCCCACCATTGTAGTCTCTCTTATCTGCATTCATATTGACTTCTTCTGGGAACCAAGTATTTGCCAACATTACCTTCCAAAGATTGTAAGCCCACTGGTACTTGATCTTATTGAGATCAAACATACTTGTAGGATCTCCTCCAAAAATTTTGCGTTCATTGACACTTTCTGTGGAATTGGGGTTGTAGATTTTCTTGCGTTGCACTTGCATAAAAACTCCTTGATAAAAAACATTTCTAATGTTTTTGATGATTTTTGTGTTTTTTGATATTGAAGCGTATTTTAATATATTTATCCCATTCCCTCGGATAATTGAGATAAGTTTTTGGATTTTTGCAAGAAGTCGAAAAATTTTTTGCAATTTTTTCAATTTTAAGAAAAAAATCAGCATTTTTCCTATATAATTCCACTTTTGATTTACAAAGATCCTGCGGGAGTGGCGAAATTGGCAGACGCACCAGACTTAGGATCTGGCGCCGCAAGGCGTGGAGGTTCAAGTCCTCTCTTCCGCACCACTTTATCTACTTCTTTTATGATAAAATCCTCAATTTTGATTTCAATAATATAAGGCAAAGTTTGAAAACGATATTACTTACAAATGATGATGGATTCCATTCACTTGGACTTTTGGCTCTCAAAGAAGCCCTAAAAGATATTGCAAGAGTGGTGATTGTCGCTCCTGCGTGCGAGAAATCTGCCTGTGGTCATGGTCTTACACTCTCCAAACCTCTAAAAATGATTGAGATAGAAAAAGATTTTTACAAGCTGGATAATGGCACACCCAGTGATTGCATTTATTTGGCACTTCATGAGTTTTTTCAAGACAAAAAACCAGATCTTGTCATCTCAGGGATCAATCTGGGATCAAATATGGGAGAAGACATTACCTACTCAGGCACAGTTGCCGGAGCAATGGAGGGTGCAATTTATGGTATTCCCTCTATTGCGATCTCTCAAGTGCTAAAAAATTGGGAAAAAGAACATCACGACTTTGGCCTTGCAAAAGAATGCATTTCTCAAATTGTGAGACAAATTTTTGATTCTACTTTTCCACTCCAAGACAGAAAACTTCTAAATATCAACATCCCCAATCTCACTTCCAAAGAATGCAGAGGATATAAAATCACTCAAGCAGGTTATCGAATCTATGAAAACTCCGCCCAAAAGAGCAAAAATCCAAGAGGGCAAGAGTATTTTTGGCTAGGACTTCATCCACTCAAATGGAAGGAGAGAGAAAATGCACAGGTACCTTCAGATTTTCAAGCTATCTCTGAGGGATATATCTCTCTCACTCCCATCACACTTGATCTTACAAGTATGCAAGATTTACAAACTCTACAAAAATGGATAAAACAATGACTGATCGCTACACTCGCTCTAGGATTATTTTTTCAGATTGTTTTGAGGAATTCTCAAAAATCAAGATTCTCATTTTTGGTGTAGGGGGTGTGGGAGGATACGCACTTGATGCCCTCTATCGCAGTGGTATTCAAAACATCACAATTGTAGATAAAGACAGATTTGATATCACCAATCAAAACCGACAAATCGGCTCTGAGGCTGTGGGGGAAGTCAAGGTTGAAGCACTGAGCAAAATCTACAAAGGCATTACTCCAATTCATGCCAGTGTGAGTGAAGAGTTTTTGCAAACTCTAAACTTTGATGAGTTTGATTACATCATAGATGCAATTGATGATATTAACGCCAAGATTTTGCTTGCAAAAAAAGCACAAGGCAGAAGAATGGGAAGCTACATTAGCTCCACAGGAAGTGCAAAAAAGCTCAATCCCCTGCTTATTAAAGTTTCAAGCATTTGGAAAAGCTATGGAGATAAATTTGCACGCAAATTCAGAGAAAATCTCAAAAAGCAACGCTTTAGGGGGAATTTTAAAGTAATATTTTCAGATGAAGTTCCAAATTGCAAGGCTTTAGGAAGTTGCAATGTTGTTACTGGTAGTTTTGGACTTCAAATTGCCAGTGAAATTTTACGAGATATAAAAACAAGGAGCAAATGATGAGAGAAAAACTGCTATTTTCTTATGATGAAGATGAATTAGACTTTGAAGATGAGTATATCGATGATGAGGGGGATGAGGATCTAGATAGTGGCTACTATCAAGGCTATGATGAGGATGATTATCAAAACCCCGATGGCGAATATGAAGATGAATAAACTCCTCCCAATCGCTCTCATCCAGCAAGCCTATCATCAAGAGCAAACACTCAGCAAAACAAAAGAAGCGATTTTAGAAGCAAGCAGAAATGGAGCAAAACTTGTGCTTCTTCAAGAATTGCATACAAAAGAGTATTTTTGTCAAAGTGAAAATACTGAGTTTTTTGAGTATGCCAATGAGTTTGAAGAGTATGTAAAATTTTTCTCTTCTGTTGCCAAAGAAGCTAAGGTAGTGCTTGTTACTTCACTCTTTGAAAAACGCTGTGCTGGGATGTATCACAATAGTGCAGTTGTATTTGAAAGTGATGGAAGCATTGCAGGGAAATATCGAAAAATGCATATCCCTGATGATCCAGGATTTTATGAGAAATTCTACTTCACCCCTGGAGATTTGGGCTTTGAGCCTATTTCTACAAGTGTAGGCAAGCTTGGTGTGATGGTATGCTGGGATCAGTGGTATCCTGAGGGGGCTAGGATTATGGCTCTTAAAGGCGCTGAGATGCTAATCTACCCCACAGCTATTGGTTGGTTTATGAGTGATTCACAAGAAGAGAGAATTCGTCAAAGAGATGCGTGGATTGGAGTGCAAAGAGGGCATGCAATCGCTAATGGACTCCCTACAATCGCGATTAACCGTGTAGGATTTGAGAAAGATAGCTCTGGAGTGCTAGAGGGGATTAAGTTTTGGGGTTCAAGCTTTGTCTTTGGGGCTCAAGGAGAAGAGCTAGCCATGGGAAGTATTGAGAGCGAAGAGATTATCTATGTCAATCTAGATATGAATCGAAGCGAGGAAGTGCGACGCATTTGGCCATTTTTGCGTGATCGTCGCATTGAGTGCTATGGAGATATTCTTAAGCGATATTGTGATTGAGGAGATTCAATGCTAGAGGATGCAATCAAGTGGAATCAAAAACATCTAGAACACCCGATGCCAGAAACCCCAAGCACTTTACTTGTGGAGTTTTTGCCTACACTCTTAAATCTTGAAGGTCATAGAGCCTTGGATATTGCCTGCGGGAATGGGAGAAATTCTAAGTTTTTAGCACAAAATGGATTTGAGGTTGATAGTGTAGATATTTCAGAAGTGGCACTCTCACTTTTTTCACATCTCCCCAATATCAACACTTTTGAAGCAGATTTAGACACCTTCCGCCCTCAGGCAAATAACTATGATGTGATTTTAAATTTCTACTTCCTTAATCGTGAGTTATTCCCCTCAATTCTCAATGCTCTCAAACCTAGCGGAATCTTTTTGCTTGAAACATTTATCAAAGAGCTAGATGGAGGAAATTCTTCACAAATCATTGATGAGAAAATCCTCAATGATGGAGAGCTAGAGAGGATTTTTTCTGATTTTAAAATCCTACATAACCAAACTTCATACATCACACGCAGAGAAGGACAAGAGGCAAAAATCATCTCTTTTGTCGCACAAAAAAGATGAAGGATTTTCATCAAAATCTTTTAGATTGGTATGCTCAATTTGGCAGACTAGATCTGCCTTGGAGAAATCTCCCCACCCAATCCTCCACCCCTCATCCAAAACTCATTCATATCAATCGAGCTTATGGGGTGTATATCAGCGAGATTATGCTTCAGCAAACCCAAGTAAGTGTAGTCAAAGAGCGATTTTATTTTCCTTTTTTGGAGCGTTTTCCTACTCTTATCTCACTTGCAGAAGCTCAAGAAGAAGAGGTGCTTAAAGCATGGCAAGGACTGGGGTATTACTCAAGAGCTAGAAATCTACAAAAAAGTGCTAGAGAATGCATAGAGAGATTTAACTCTACACTACCAGCAAACACAAAAGATCTCAAAAGCCTCAGTGGGATTGGGGATTACACCGCAGGAGCGATTGCATGTTTTGGCTATGGAGAAGCGGTGAGCTTTGTAGATGGAAATATCGCTAGAATCCTCTCTCGCCTCTTTGCCCTCCCCTCTCCCACTCCAAATTTTCTCAAACAAAAAGCTCAAGAGATTCTTAATCTCAATCATCCCTTTGATCACAATCAAGCCTTGCTTGATCTTGGTGCTACTCTTTGCACTCCCAAAAATCCAAATTGTCTCTTTTGCCCACTAAGTGAGTTCTGCCTTGGCAAATCCTCTCCCTCACTCTTTCCTACCCCTAAACGCTCTTTACTTACTCCCCTAGAGCTTCATCTGGGTTTTGCAAAAAAAGGAGAGAAAATCTCACTGCTTAAAAGCACTCAAAAACTCTATTATGGTCTTTATAATCCCATAAATTTAGAGCAAGTAGAGGATAAGGATGTGCTTTTG
The DNA here is from genome assembly GCA_019115525.1 of Candidatus Helicobacter avistercoris. GTDB lineage: Bacteria > Campylobacterota > Campylobacteria > Campylobacterales > Helicobacteraceae > Helicobacter_G > Helicobacter_G avistercoris. The sequence goes on from DXDJ01000036.1 coordinate 22,759, forward strand.
GGTAAATTCTCTCATCACTACACACGCTATAAGATTGAGGCTTTTGTATATCTCTGTGATAGGGAATTTGAGGGAGTAGAGTATTTCTCGGCTCAACAGATACAATCTCTGCCACTTTCAAATCTATGCAAAAAAGCTCTAAGGTTTTTGTAATGCTCTCTGCCAAGCTCCTCTCTCGTTGCAAAAAGATTTTCCAAATCGCACTCCCTAGTGGAATGAGCTCTTTTCTTGATATTTTTAATATCTCTATTGCCTTGCTTTTTGTTGGCAAACTCTCCACCTCTCATATTGTTGCCTTTGGTGTGGGGATGAATTTTGTTATGCTTTTTTACACCATTACAGCGATATTTTTTACTGGAACAAACGCTACTATCGCAAGATTTCATACCCAAATCCTTGAACGCAAAATTGCTCTTGCAACTCTCTCATTTTATTCCTTGCTTATCTCAATCCCACTTTTTTTTCTTGCTATTTTTACTCAAACCCCATATCTTACTTGGATGGGTGGAAGCAAAGAGAGTATTATCCTCTCTAGTGAGTTCTTGGATATTTTGGTTTTTGCCCTACCTCCACTACTTCTAAAAACCACTCTCACATCTGCATTCTCAGCAATCTCAAAAGCAAACATTCCCTTTTATGTCAAAACTTTTTGCACACTTTTTAATATAGGGGCAAACTACTTGCTTATTTTTGGCAAATTTGGTTTCCCTCGCCTTGAACTCTATGGTGCGGGGATTGCCAATCTCTTAAGTATTTTACTTGAGGCTCTACTTCTAAGCATTTTGGCAAAAAAATATTTTGGAATCATTTTTAAGATCGATTTCTCTTACTTCAAACTTGCCTTAAAAATTGGGATTCCCACTGGGATTGAGAGAGCTTTTACTCTCTTTTCTTTGGTGATGATTTCAAAATTCCTCATCGGTTATGGTGATGAAATATTGGCAGGATTTCAAATTGGAGGAAGAATTGAAGCATTTGCCTTTATGCCTGGTTTTGGCTTTATGATTGCTTCAATGACTTTAATGGGGCAAAACATCAAACGCCTCAAAAGAGGCAAGGCCTATGTCTATCTCACGCTTTATTTAAGCAGTCTTTTTATGGGAATCCTTGGGATTTTGATGTGTTTTTTTGGAAATACGCTTTCTTTGGTTTTTAGCTCCAACCCTTTAGTGATTGAATACTCTCATGCATATTTGATTGCTGTGGGCATCTCTCAAATCCCTCTTATTACAATTTTTGTCCTTGATGGTGCATTAAGGGGACTTGGGGCTAGTAAAATCTCGCTTTTTATCAATGCATCAAGTATATGGGGGCTAAGAATTATTCCTATGTATCTTTGCACTCATCTTCATTTGAGTGCGTATTATATTTTTGGCATTATTTGCCTTGAAACTTTTATTAGAGCTGGGATTTTTTGGTGGGTTTTTGATAGAGAGAAATTCACAAAAAGTATTGTAAAAATCTAGAAAAAACCCGATATATTGGAAAGTATTTTATCCCTAAGGTTTGCTATGAAAAAACTTTTATCACCATTTTTGCTTTGTCTGCTCTTTTTAAATGCTCAAGAAGAAGTGCAAGACATACAAACAGATACTTCACCAAACAAGCAAGAAGTCTTAGAAAAAGTTTCAAAAGCCCCAAAAGATCACGATGATGCGATTGAGAGATTCACTCCCCATGATCAAAAAACAAGAAAACACAGAGAAGAAATCAAAATCATCCCCACGCAAGAAGTCATCCAAAAAGCCAAAAAATGCGAAGAGG
>DXDJ01000037.1 GCA_019115525.1 Candidatus Helicobacter avistercoris
GTGATGGGAATTTTAGAGTTATTGTTTGTAGATGAGCTAAGGGCTTTAGCCCTTAGTCTCTCTACATTCTCTATTATTTCTAATAATGCCCTAGTAGTATATTTGGTGTGTTTAGTGGTCAATGGCTTAGCATAAGCCACTCTTATATTTAAATCAATGGCTGTAAGCACATAGTGATTTCTTCCTTCAAATCTATAAGTGATCGTATCCATTGCAATGGTTTGAAGTGGAGGAGATGTGTAGTCTTAAGGGTTGCATACTCTTCTCTCTCTCCTTGAATGTTTTTCAAATGGAGAAAAGAATCTAGCCTAAAAGCATCTCTCTTTAGACTCATTTTTAGATGAGATACAAAAGGGCAGAAAAGTGCCAAAGGTGTTTGGGGTTTTACACAAGACCTTAGCGTGGATTTTATTTTAATTTTTTATAAAAATCAAAAGTAGAGAAGAGAGTAAGAGCATAGTAAAAGTAATACAAAATTCTAATTGTAGAAAATGACTAAAAAGCAAAGTCTATTTTAGATAACTAGATTATAAAAGGGTAAAAGAATGTAGTTCTTAAAAAATAGTGGCGGACAGAGAGGGATTCGAACCCTCGGTAACCTTGCGGCTACGCATCCTTAGCAGGGATGTGGTTTCAGCCAACTCACCCATCTGTCCAAAAGTGAAGTGAGAATTCTATCTTATTTTTTTCAAAAAACACCTAAAAATTTTGCAAAAATTTTTATGCTAAACTCACAGAGCAAAATAATACAAAAAGGAAAAAATGATGAAATATGCTTTTATTTTCCCTGGACAAGGCAGTCAGAGCGTTGGAATGGGGAGAGATTTTTATGAAAATTTTTCTACTGCTAAGGAATTGGTTGAGCAGGCAAGCGATACTTTGGGATTTGATTTTAAGCATTTGCTTTTTGAGGAAAATGACAAACTCAATCTCACTCAATATACTCAACCCTCTATTTTTTTGGTTAGCTATATTGCTCATTTGGTTTTTCAAAATGAATTTCACTTGCTCCCTAGCATTGCACTTGGTCATTCTCTAGGAGAGGTGAGTGCAGTAGCGATGGCAGGAGGTGTTGGCTTTGAGAATGCACTTAAGCTCACTTATCAGAGAGGAGGGCTTATGGCTAGAGCCTGTGAGGGGAAAGATGCTGGAATGATGGTAATTGTAGGTCTTGAGGATAAAGTGCTAGAGGATTTTTGCTCCAAGGCTAGAGAGGGAGGGAAGAGTGTTTGGTGTGCAAACTACAATGGAGATGGGCAAGTTGTGCTTGCAGGAAAAAAAGCAGATCTAAGCTCACTTGAATCAGAGCTTAAGGCTTTGGGTGCCAAGAGAGCTTTGCTTCTCCCTATGTCAGTAGCAAGCCATTGTCCAATGCTAGAGAGTATATGTCCAGAGTTTGAAACTCTGCTTCAATCTCTACTTGAAGATGAGTTTGCCAACCCCATTCTCTCAAATGCAACACTTCAAAACTACACCAACAAAGAGCAGGCAAAAACTCTTCTAACCCAACAGCTCACAATGCCAGTGCTTTATAAGCAAAGTATCCAAAAGATTTCAAGTGAGGTTGATGGGTTTATTGAGTTTGGAAATGGTTCAGTGCTTAAGGGACTAAACAAACGCTTGTGCGATAAGCCTACTTATAGTGTTAGCGATGTGGCAACACTCAAAGACACAATCCAATCAATCAAATAAAAAGGAGAAAAAATGAGAATTGCGATTTTGGGTGCGATGCGTGAAGAAATCACACCATTTTTGAAAAAATTTCCTAACTACACTCAAGAAGAAGTGGGAGGAAATACATTTTATAAGATTGCTTATAGAGAGCATGAGCTTGTTTTGGCATATAGCAAGATAGGAAAAGTGCATTCAGCTTTGAGTGCTAGCTCGATGATTTTGAAGTTTGGTTGTGAGAAGCTTATTTTTAGTGGAGTGGCTGGAGGATTGAATCCAAAGCTAAAGGTTGGAGATTTGATCATTGCTTCAAAGCTTTGCCAATATGATGTAGATATCACAGCTTTTGGCCATCCTTTGGGGTTTATCCCTGAGAGCAGTGTGTATATTTATCCTGATTCACAGCTCAATGCGATCGCTCAAGAAGTTGCACAGCAAAAGGGGATTGCTCTTATGGAGGGGGTGATTGCAAGTGGAGATAGTTTTGTTGCAAGCAGTGAGAAGAAAAAATGGTTGATTAAGAATTTTCAAGCAGATGCGGTAGAAATGGAGGGGGCAAGTGTGGCCAATGTTTGCCATCTGCTCAAAGTTCCTTTTTGTATCTTAAGATCAATCAGTGATAGTGCTGATGGAGAAGCGGATGTGAGCTTTGATGAGTTTTTAGAGCACGCTGCACAAACAAGTGCGGATTTTGTGGAGGCAATGCTAGAAAAACTGCTTCCCCAATTTACTTGAAGGAGGAGAGGATGAGGAGAGCATTTAGTATGCTGGAGTTGGTGTTTGTCATCGTGATTTTGGGAATATTGGCTTCTATTGCTATCCCTAAATTTTCTTCAACAAGAGGAGAGGCTGAGGCAGTAAGCATCCGCTCTGATCTCACCCAAGCTCTGAGTGCGATCCAAAGAGAGGTGTTTGCCAAAAATCTTTCTGCAAATGCAATCAATGGAGATTCTATGATGCAGATTGCTGGACTTAGCAAAACTCGCTGGATTGCAGTGGGAAGCAAAATCAAGCTTGCAAAAGATGGGGCAGTAGATAGCGAGAATGATTGTATTACGCTTGAGTTTGCAAACCAAAAGGATCTGATCCTTGAGCTTGTTCCGCTGCCTACTTCACCGCTTTGTGAGAAACTTAACAAAACCTATGAGAGTAAGACCATCCCTCTTATCACACACTAAAGGATTTTCACTTATAGAAATGCTTTTGTGCGTGGGGATTTTGGGGATATTGCTTTGGGTGGCACTGCCTAGAGCTAGCTCCTTTTCTCAAAAGGAGTGTTTATATACTCTAAGAGCAAAACTCCTCAAGGCTCAAGATGAGTTCTTTGCTCAATATCTGCAAGCTTTGATGACTCAGAGCGCTCCGCAAGCCTTAGATCCTATCTTACATCAACTGGCGAGAAAAGAAGATCCACAATGCTATTTTGAGCTTAAAGACTCTCAGCTTATTGCTTTTGTGCAAGGGAAGAGGATAAATTTTTTGATAGAGCCTAAAGATTTTTCATACAAGCCTAAGATTTACTGTCAGCTTTCAAATAGTTTGTGTCGAGAATTTTGGGGGAAAGAATATAAGAAGTGAGGGGAAACCCTCACTTTGGATTAGAATGAGTATTGGACCTTTACTCTTCCTCTAGCCATTTGTGCATCTCCAAAAGTTGATCCAATGAGTCCACAGAGTGTGAGTTTGTTGTCAAAGAATCCATAGCTTGCTGTGAAAGAAACTTCGTGGAAAGTTAAGCCATGGTTAGCATCGCGAGTGTTCTGAGCGGATTTTGTCGCAACGCTTGGTAGTACGTAATAGTTGTCTCCACCTACATAGGCATAGTCTAGCCCAAGTTTTAGACTTTTAACACCAGTGTATTGAACTCCAACATAACCAACCATAATGTTACTTGTATCGAGACTTCCTGCTCCAATCATACTATAACCATTTTTTGAGCCAACAGTGTCATACCAGAATTGTCCACCCATATTAAATGACGCATAGTTCATCAATGCACCATATCCATCACCAAAGCTTCCTGTGAATCCACCTTTTGCAGAAAATCCTACATCTTTATTGCTGTATGCAAGTTGAATATTGTAAAGACCTCTAAGCTCAGCAATGGAATTGTTATTTGTTGCATAATAGAAGTAACCATTGTTGTTTTTATTAACATCAGCCACAGCTACTTGAGATTGGATTGTTACTCCAGCAATTGTATAGCTTACATCTCCGCCAATCATATAGTCAAACACTCTTGTAGAGTGAGCTGCATAAAATTTTACACCAGCACCAGCAAGCTTCTCTCCGCCAGCCTCAACACCAATAATGTAAAGTGGATGATCCAAAGAAGTAGCAGCAGTGTAACTAGCATCTGTCGCATCATCTAGTGTATATGCTCCAAGAACTTGAGCTGAGAATTTTACTCCTTCAAGATCTTCATTGCTCACATACATACCATATCCATAATCCCATGCATTATCATTGAATGCTGTGAGGATATTCATCTTACCGCCGATGATTGTTGTTTTGCTCCCATATTCTTCAAAATTCATGTTTCCATAGACTGCAGCAAGTCCAATGGGCATTGGCTTTCCTGCAGTACCAGAAGCTTCGAGAAATGAAGTGTTGTTAGAATTCTTTCCTCCACCTAGTGAAGCATATCCTGTCATTCCTACACTAAAGCCACCAACAGATCCCGTATTGACGTTTGCCCATGCTCTTGTTCTAAAAACATTACCATGGATATCATCACCAAACTGTGAAGTCATTTGTCCATAAACATAACCACTGATTGTTGTTCCCTTAATCGCTTCTTCTAAAGAAGTTTTAGCATTTGCACATGTCATGGCTCCCATTGCCACAAGAGCTGCAAGAGAGAGTCTTGTCAATTTCATTTCTTCCTCCTAGTTTATAAAACTGCCCAATGCTGAGCTTACGCATAATATTACAAAAAAACAGAAGAGTTTTAATCCAAAGATTGAGCAAAAGAGTTTATTTTTGCTCAATTTGTGTAATTTTGAAATGAAATGTCAAATCCAGCACCTGATCAAGGGGAGTGTTTTTCTTCATTTCAAATGGAAGAATAAGGGTAATATTGGGGTATTGGATCTTGAGTTTTTGACTAAAGCTGAAAAAACTTTGAGGATTTTTGATTTTTCCTTGGACTCTAAAAATCCTCTCTACAAAATTCTTGTTTTTTTTGCGTTGGATTTGCTTGAGTGAATTGACATCAAAGAAGCTTTGTGCGAGGGTTTGCACCTTTGCTGGAGAAGGAGGGTTTTTAAGAAGTTCTAGAAGCTTTTGATTGTCTTGTTGAATCTTGTCGATTTGATTGTTGAGTGAAACATTTTGCTCTAAAGATTTGGCATAAACAACTTGAGTATAGCGAAGATTATTCTTTTTTTCTTTGTAGATTCCTACACGAGGGAGAATAATGCTAGAAAAAACATAAGCAGTGGTAAAAAGAAAAAGAACCATAAAAACAAGATTTCGAATAATGTATTCTGCAAGTTCTTCTTTTTTATTGAGCATTACTCTCTCCTTGAGGTTTGATGATTTTATTGACTGAGACGAAGTTATACCATCCACTAGGTAGAACAAAAAAATCTACATTGCTTTCATTGAAGATCGCTCTAAGAGGGGATTCTAGCAAGAAGAGATATAGCTCTTTTGAGGGGGTAATCCCTTTGATGATAAGACTCTCATCGCTTAAGGTGATTGTATCAATCGTGATTTGATCAGGAAAGAGTCCAAAGAGATTTTCTAGTCCAGAAAGCAGAGCGGTATTTTCTTGTTTGATACTAGAGATTTGTTGCACTTGTGTATTGAGATATTGGATTTTGGATTGGAGATTGTCTTTGACAACGCCTTGTTTGTCGATTTCTACATCGATAGCGTTGGTTTGGCTAATCATAGAAGAAGTTTGCTCTCCGAGGATAAAGCAAATCATAACCACAACAAGAAAAGAAGCAAAAAAGCATACTAGCCATGATTTTGTAACAGGGGTAAAAATAGGCTTATGCGAAGGTGAGGTAAAGCTAAAAGTCATAGTGTCTTCCTTTTGGTTTCTTCAAGCATAAGTGTTGTGATTGATTCTGCGATAGAAAATGGTCGAACAAAAGTTTCAATCATCAAAGAATCCTTAATATGTCTAATCGCATCAGGCGTGATCCCATAAGTGTCCAAAATCACAATTTGCTCGATAAATGCACTCTCAAAGTTGGGATTTGAATAATAGGTGCTAATGACATTTTCTAATATCCCCACGGTTGTTGTCGCACGCATAAAATCTTTTAGCTCTTCTAATCGATTTTGCTCTTGTTTTTGGTATTCATCGCTTTCATCATCATCAAGCAAATCAAAATCCAAATCATCCAAATCATCGATATTATCACTCATTGAGCTAAGAATATCTTCAAACGAATTAGATATTGAGGTTGTAAGACTTTGCTCTGTTTCTAGTGAACCTGCTTCCATGACATCATTTTGTGTTTCAAAGAATCCACCAAAAAAGACTTTTTGTCCATCGCTGATTACAACACTCACACTGAGCTTTTCTTGTAGAAGAAAAAGCGAGGTTTTTCCCATTTCTTTCTTGCTTTGCAGATAGATTGAAATAAAGGGAGAAAATACCAAGTCAAGATCTCCTAGATCTTTATACTGAGAAACTTGTGCATAGCAGTCTTGATTTTTGATATAGGCACTCCATGTATTATCAAAGGATTTAGCACTGTATCCTTGTAGATTGACATCGTATTTGATAAATTCCTTAGAATCTGTCGTAGGGATCGCCCCTTGATTGTAAGTTTTGCTAAACACCCCTGTGTAGGTGAAGGGATATTTTTTCTTATAGAATTTGATGAGTTTGAGTGCCTCTGCCGGGAAGATATTGTCAATAGTTTTAATGTCGGTTTTGATGTTTTGCTTAATTGATCCATTTTTGATTCTGATGATGTGAAGCTGGCACACATCATGGTCAAGATTTAGTCCAATCAAAACTTTAGAATAAAAAAATTGCAACAATCCTTTGAACACTTTTTTCCCTTATTTCTACTTTTTTGACTTAGTGTAGCAAGAATTATTCCACAAAATAATCTTGAGGGGAAGCTTCAAGGTATTTTTGCAGAATCTTTTTGTTTTCTTCAAGGCTTTGCTCTTGGCTCAAATACAAGGGTGGGAGGATATAGTAGCTAATCTCTCCAAAGGGTTTTGGGATCTTCATCTTATCCCAACTTTTAAGCTGAAAAAACTTGCTTGGCTCCACTCTAAAGCCTACAATCTTAGTTTGACTCTTGAGTGCCATGACAACCGCACCATTGGCAATTGAGTGATAAGGCCCTCTAGGCCCATCAGGGGTTAGCCCTATATCCCATTTTTCTTTGAGTTTCCCTAGAGCATTGACAAGGGCTTTTGCCCCTCCTCTTGTGCTTGAGCCTCGAATCCCTTTAAAACCATAGAGTGCATAGAGCTTAGCTGCAAACTCTCCATCGCTATGCTCGCTAATCACTGTTCCATAACGCATATTTTTTATGTCGATTTTTTCGTTACGCATTTTGAGGATATGGTGGTAGAGATGTCCTTGCATAGGGATTTCTCCATGCCAAAAAGTAGCAATAAAATTCCCCTCTAGCGAATCTTTTGCAACAAAAAAGTGATGCTTACTTGTGAGTGAAACAAAACGCAAATACGCATACATCATGCGAGGGAGAATAGAAGTGAGCAAAAAGACTTTGATTTTTTTGCTCATTTTATAGCACTTCTCCGCTTAGACTTCCCCCATCATGGGAAGTGATCTTCACTTTGATAAGAGAACCAATGGGGAGGAGAGTGTTGGGAATTTTGATCAGACGATTGCTATCGCTTCTGCCCTCACTCCACTTCTCTCCCTCATCATCTCGATAATTTTCTACCAATACCCAGTGTTCTTTGCCAATCTCATTTGCTCCTTTTTCTTTGAGAATCTCTTTGTGACGATTTTGCAGTCTTGCTAAACGAGATGAGGCAACTTCTTTGCTGATAGGATTGGGCAAGTCTTTTGCAGGAGTGTGAGGGCGAGGGGAATAGATGAAACTATAAAGTGTATCAAATCTCACTTGTTCCAACACATCCATCGTATCTTCAAAATCCTCATCACTCTCAGTAGGAAATGCCACGATAATATCTGTGCTAATCCCCACTTCTGGCACAAGAGAGCGAAGTTTTTGTATGCGATTGAGATACCACTCTTTGGTATATCCTCTCTTCATTTCTTTTAGCACTTTGCTTGAGCCACTTTGTAGGGGAATATGAATGCTTTTGCATACTTTTTTGTTGTTTGCAAATTCTTCTAAAAACTCATCATCCATGTGCAAAGGATGGGGAGAAGTGAAGCGGATACGCTCTAGCCCTTCAATCTCTCCTAGCTCTCTTAAGAGAGTAGTGAAGTTTGTTTGCTTATGGGGAGTGGAGAATCTCGCACCATAGTTATTGACATTTTGTCCTAGGAGTAAGATTTCTTTGACACCATTATCTACTAGTCTTTTGGCTTCATCTAGGAGCATGGAAGTTGGGATTGAGATTTCCTTTCCTCTTGTGTGGGGGACAATGCAATAAGAGCATTTTTTGTCACAACCTATGGAAATATTGAGCAGGGCTTTGATGTCAGGGTTGCTATTTTTGGAGAACATATAGGTGCTATCATCAAAATCCGTGGCAACTTCTACGGCTTTGTCTTGGTGGATGACTTGAGTGATTTTGCTAATATTTCTAGCCCCTAGGACAAAGCTCACGCTTGGAGCCTTTTTGATGATTTCTTCACCTAAGTGGCTTGCAGTGCATCCGCATACACCGATTTTGGCGTTGGGTTTTTTGATCGCACTGAATTGCCCAATCTCAGAAAAAAGCTTTCTCTCAGGCTTTTCTCGCACAGAGCAGGTATTGATAAGAATAAGATCTGCTTCTTTGGGATTGTGTGTGAGTGTGTAGCCTTCTTTGTTTTTGAGTTCGGCGATGAGGTGGTCGCTGTCGCGATTGTTCATCGCACAGCCCATGGTTTCTATATAGAGTTTTTTGCTACTCATAGCTTAGATGATATGAAGCTCGTAGATGTATTCTTTTTCATCAAGTCCGTATTTTGCTTCACGCAAATATGCATTGCGTCCTTTGGCATTAAAATCTTCAACGATTTTGAGCAAATCTTTGTGTGCATTTTCATTGGAGAAGTAGTAGATCTTCCCCTCTTTTGCACATTCTTCTTCGATCTGCTTGAGAGAAATTTTGCTACTTTTAGAATCTAGAGTTTGTTTTGCAAGTTTAAAATCCATGAAATATCCTTAGGGTTTTTGAGATTAAAAGCTTATATTATACTCTTTAGAGCTTAAAAGTATTGCTATAATCACTCAAAACTTCAATCTCTCAAAAAATCCACAAGTTTTTGCAGAAATCAAAAAAAAGGAAAAGATATGGAAAAGATACTAGATATTGTCGAGGTTATTTCTTATGAAAAAGGCTTAGAAACTTCCGTAGTAACCGAGCTTATCAAAGAATGTATGATCAAAATTGCACAAGAGGAATTAAGTGAGGATGCAAACTTTAGTGTCGTGATTGATGAAAAAGAGAGAACACTCAAGCTTTTTCAAACTCTTAGTATCTGTGCAGATGGAGAAAATCACTCTGCAAATCAAATCTCGCTTACAGAGGCCAAAGCACTCAATGCAGAGGCAAGTCTTGGAGATGAGCTAAATTATGAGATTAGTTTGGAGAATATGAGCAGAAGTGCAATCAATACGCTTTTTAGGATGCTTGAGGGGAGATTGCAAAAACTTTTAGAGGACAAACTCTATGAAAAACTCAGAACAAGGGTGGGGAAGATTGTCAGTGGGCAAGTAGTGCGAGTGGATGACGAGGAAAACACCTATGTTGAGATTGAGGAGCTAAGAGGGGTGCTCTCGATGAAAAACCGAATCAAGGGCGAGAGATTTAAGGTAGGAGATACTATAAGCTGTGTGCTTAAAAACTTGAGATTCAACAAGGGTGGGGAAATGCACCTAGAGCTTTCAAGAACTACGCCAAAATTCCTCACCGAACTTTTGGCACTTGAAGTTCCAGAAATTAAGGATGGGGAAGTAGTGATTGAGGGATGTGCAAGAATCCCTGGAGATCGAGCTAAGATCGCTCTTTCTACTCAAAATCCAAGAATTGATCCTATTGGTTCAACGGTTGGGACAAAGGGCGTGAGAATCAATGCTGTCAGTCAAGAGCTTAATGGTGAAAGTATTGATTGTGTAGAGTATTGTGAGAATGCGGAGATGTTTATTGCAAAGTCTCTTTCTCCAGCAACGATTGTAAGTGTCAAAATTGATCGTGAGAGCGAAGAAAAAAAGAAAGCCATCGTTACGCTTACAAGTGATCAAAAATCCAAGGCAATTGGAAGAGGGGGAGTCAATATCCGCCTAGCCTCAATGCTTACAGGCTATGAGATTGAAATCAAAGAAGTGGGAGTAAGCGATCTTTTTGAAGCTCAAGAGAGCGGTGGTGAAGAGGGAGGTAAAAAGATCGGACTTGATGCTTTGGAGTCGTTGTTTAAGGAATAGTGTGGAGAAAAGATTTTTTCTCAAAGGATTTGTTTATCTTTCTTTGATTTATTTTTGTGCTTACTTTTTTGGCATCAATGCTCAGATAGTTGGTTTTGTAGATATTAGAAATTCCCTCTTGGGATTTTCTATGCTTGCTTTTGTTGTGTTTGCATTGTCATATACTCCCCTATGGATAGGGAAAAATGCTTTAGGATGCTTGATTTGCATCTCTATTCTCTGCTTTGTTGTAGATTTGTTTTGTTATGCAAATTTTTCTTCAAATCTGAGTATTCCTATGTGCTATGCACTTTTTGAAACTACATTGCAGGAGAGTTGGGAGTTTTTGGGACTTTATTTGAATGCCAAAACACTTTTTCTCATCGCTTTATTTTTTGCTATGAGTTTTGTGTATTATCGCCTCTCTTTTAGTTTTGTTGGGAAAAAAACTTATGGTGTATTTGTCGCAATTTCACTTATAGGTATGATCAATTGGGTGGTGGAGTGCCATAAGCTTTTCTTTGTCAATGGACACCCTTACTATACACATCAAAATCTTGCATATTTTGAACCTCTTAGAATAGGGATGAATAGCTTTTATACAATTGATACAAAAGAAAAAACCAAAGCAGAGTTTGATTCTCAGCTTACATCCCTCAAGCAAACCCTCAAGGCACAGCTTAGAAAAAATCCAATCCAAAATATTGTGCTATTGTTAGGAGAATCTGCACAAAGAGGACACATGCAACTCTATGGATATAGTAAGCCTACAAGCCCTTATATGATTGGATTGCAAAAAACAAAAAATCTTTTAGTGTTTGATGATGTTGTTTCTCCACATGCTCAAACAAGTCTTTCTATTCCCAAAATTTTTACTTTGGCAAATTATGAGAATGAGGCACAAAAACCATGGTATCAAAGAGCGACATTGATTTCTTTTTTTGAAAATGTAGGATATCAAACATATTGGATCTCCAATCAAGAACCAGCTTCATACATTACCCCTGCTGGAATGCTTGGCTCTATTTGTGATAATGCTTTGTTTGTTTCTGCATACAAGCAATTTCACGATGGAGAGCTTTTGCCTCATATAGAAAAAACACTGAGGGGGGGGGGGATGCAGAAACGATTTTTGAGCATTCATCTCATTGGATCACATAATGCCTATGGTGATCGCTACCCTGCCGGATATGGGATTTTTGAAGCAATAAGCTCTGATGAGAAAACAAGGAAAAAGGCTCTTTATGACAATGCTATGCTCTATAACGACAATATTTTAAATGAGATTTTTAAGCTTTTTTCTCAAGGCGATTCTATTGTTGTGTATCTCTCAGATCATGGTGAAGAGGTTTATGAAATCGATGATTTTGTAGGCCATGGGGATGATCATATTACGCGATTTACTTGTGAAATCCCAATGCTTATCTATGTATCAGATATTTTTATCCAAAAACATCCAAAAATCTATGAAAAGCTTAAAGCCTCAGTCCATCGTCCTTATATGAGCGATGATTTGATTCATACGGTGTTGGATATTGCAGGGATACAAACGCCAGATTTTGATCCTACGCGAAGCATTATCAACGATCAATTCAACGAAAAAAGAAGAAGAATTGTTGGAGGAAGCAATGGCAAGGATTATGATATACAGCTCAAGGGACAGGAGGCGAAGTATCGTTAAGTTCTTTGTGAGAGAAGTGATTTTGTATCTGTTTTTTATTCCGCAAAACAAGAGCTTTCTAGTATATGACTAATGATACTTGAGTGTAAATGACTAAATATTCTTTATAGAGTAAATGGTATTGTATTGAAAGTAAATCAAAAAAAATATAAAATCGTGGCACTTAAATCTTTTAAGTGCTATTTTTCATAATAAAAGGAGTTTTGAATGAATTTCAAACCACTAGGAAAACGAATCTTGGTTGAAAGACTTGAAGAAGACACAAAAACAAGTTCTGGGATCATCATTCCTGATAATGCAAAAGAAAAGCCACTCAACGGAAAGGTTGTTGCAGTAAGCCACAAAATCCAAGAAGAGTGCAAATGCGTTTCAGTCGGTGAGATTGTTGTATTTGGTAAATACAAGGGAGATGAAATCAAACTTGATGGAAAAGAATATATTGTTTTAGATATTGAAGATGTATTAGGAATCATTAAATAAGGAGAAAGAAATGGCAAAAGAGATTAATTTTTCAGATAACGCAAGAAATAAACTTTATGAAGGTGTAAAACAACTCAGTGATGCAGTTAAAGTAACAATGGGGCCACGAGGACGAAATGTTCTCATCCAAAAAAGCTATGGTGCTCCAACAATCACAAAGGATGGAGTGAGCGTAGCAAAAGAAGTAGAGCTTGCTGATCCAATCGCAAATATGGGAGCTCAACTTGTTAAAGAAGTAGCAAGCAAAACTGCTGATGCAGCAGGTGATGGAACAACAACAGCAACAGTTTTGGCTTATAGCATTTTCAAAGAGGGTCTAAGAAATGTTACAGCAGGTGCAAATCCCGTAGAAGTTAAGCGTGGAATGGATAAAGCAAGTGAAGCAATCATTGAAGAGCTTAAAAAAGGAAGCAAAAAAGTCGGTGGAAAAGAAGAGATTGCTCAAGTTGCGACAATTTCTGCAAACTCTGATGAGAAAATTGGAGCATTGATTGCAGAGGCAATGGAAAAAGTAGGCAAAGATGGAGTGATCACAGTAGAGGAAGCTAAGGGAATCAATGATGAGCTTAGCGTAGTTGAGGGAATGCAGTTTGATAGAGGATACCTCTCCCCTTATTTTGTAACAAATAGCGAGAAGATGAATACTCAGCTTGACAATCCTTTTATCCTTCTTACAGATAAGAAAATCACTTCAATGAAAGATATTTTGCCTTTGCTTGAATCTACAATGAAGAGTGGAAAACCTTTGCTTATCATTGCTGAAGATATTGAGGGAGAAGCACTCACAACTTTGGTTGTGAATAAACTCAGAGGCGTGCTTAATGTCGCAGCAGTCAAAGCTCCAGGATTTGGTGATAGAAGAAAAGAGATGCTAAAAGACATCGCAATTCTTACAGGTGGACAAGTTATTAGCGAAGAGCTTGGAAAAACACTAGAGAGTGCAAGTATTGAAGATCTTGGTCAAGCAGGAAGAATCGTGATTGATAAAGACAATACAACAATCGTGGATGGAAAAGGAAGTGCAGATGAGGTTAAAGCTCGTGTAGCACAGATTAGAACTCAGATTGAAAGCACAACAAGTGAGTATGACAAAGAAAAACTTCAAGAGCGACTTGCAAAGCTAAGTGGTGGTGTAGCAGTGATCAAAGTCGGTGCTGCAAGTGAAGTAGAAATGAAAGAGAAAAAAGATAGAGTAGATGATGCTCTAAGTGCGACAAAAGCGGCGGTTGAAGAGGGAATTGTTATCGGTGGTGGTGCAGCACTTATCCGTGCAGCTCAAAAAGTTTCTCTCTCACTCAAAGGTGATGAGCAAATCGGATATGAGATTATCCTTAGAGCCATCAAAGCACCAATGAAGCAAATTGCAGAAAATGCTGGATATGATGCTGGAGTGGTAGTCAATAATGTAGAGAGTGCAAAAGAAGATACTTATGGATTCAATGCAAGCAATGGAGAGTATGTCGATATGTTCAAAGCTGGAATCATCGATCCACTTAAAGTTGCAAGAGTAGCACTCCAAAACGCAGTGAGCGTATCAAGCTTGCTTCTTACAACAGAGGCTACAATCAATGATATCAAAGAAGATAAGCCCGCAATGCCTGATATGAGCGGTATGGGTGGAATGGGAGGTATGGGTGGGATGAT
>DXDJ01000038.1 GCA_019115525.1 Candidatus Helicobacter avistercoris
CTTGCAAAATCAAATTTAGCAAGGAGTAAAAAATGAAAAAAGTACTAAGTGCAATACTTGTGTTAGGATTGGCTATATGCGGAGTAAATTCAGAAGATAAGTCGGTAGAAGAGTTAGAAAAAGAAAATTAACTCTTAGAAATGAAACTTAAAAATGAGAAGCTCAAAAAAGAGATAGAAGACACACAAAAGAGCGATGCAGAAAAGAAAGCCGAAGCGATTACAACAGCTAAGCAGATCATCGAGGAATTGAACAAAAAGCCCTCAAAAGATGAGAAGAGAAGTGGAAGCTTATGGGGTATTGGTATAGGTGGGATAGCAACATCAATTGAAACTCCGACCAACAATGGATTTGAGTATCTTTCTCAAACTTCCATCCTTATTGATGTGCAATATGGTGGAATGACAATGTAGAATCGATACTTTGGTGTCCAATATTATGCAAATGCGGATTTAGGAATTGTTTTAGATGATGCAAATAGCGAATGGTCTGCTGTGCTTACCACCTATACTTTCAACGCTGATGCAATTCTTAATGCCTACAATTCTGATAGTTTTGGGGTTGGTTTTCTAGTAGGTTTGGGACTTGGTGTGAAATATGATTATTTTAGTTATAAATCCACTCTCTCTGGTGGAAATTTTGGATTTGATGCAAGATTTAACCTAGGTATGAGATTGATTTTTGGAAGCCGATATGCACTTGATTTTATGACAAGATTCCCCTTTATGGAGCAAACAACAGGGTTGAAAAAGACATATAGTGGAGCAGATGTAAAATACAAAGAAGATGCTTCTTTCTCAGTAAGATTTACATAACCCTTCCTCTCTTAGCCCTTTTTAGGGCTAACCTATCCTAAGAATCTCCTTTCCAAAAAACTTTATGTTAAGATTTTAACCTCTATCATTGGAGGAAAAAATGAGAAAAACACTATTGCTATTTTTAGCTCTCTCTATCTCTTATGCACAAGAAAAAGCAGAGTTTATTGATGATTTAGAGTACGGTAAAAGGCTTTATGAAAATCCGCGAGGAATTAGCTGTCAGAAGTGCCACGGACAAAAAGGTGAGGGGCTGGAGATTGCAAACTATCGACATAAGGGTCAAAGAAAGGTACTAATGGCTCCAAATATCAAAGATTTGAGTTTGGAGACTTTTTTTGCAAAATTCAAAAACCCAAAAATCAAAAACAAAGATGTGATGCCAACTTATCATCTTACTGATAAAGAGCTTAATGCGATTTTTCGATACCTAAAAAATCAATCCTCTTCTTGAGGAATGATCTCTTTTTTGATTACTTTTAGCTCCTTGATTCTTGCTCCATCCATTTCTAGCACTTCAAAGATACACTTCTCATCCTCAAGCGTATCTCCAACAACAGGCAAACGCCCAAAGAGCGTAAAAACATATCCTCCAAGGCTAACTTGCTCGTGCTCATTGCTAAAATGGATTCCAAGCTTTTCTTCTGCACTCTCCATATCTAGCATTCCGCTCATTTTGTAGGTTTGCTCATTGATTTGAGAAACTTCCTCATCGACCAAATCATATTCATCAGAAATATCCCCCACAATTTCTTCGATAATATCCTCCATTGTCAAAAGTCCAGATGTTCCACCATACTCATCTACAACAAGTGCAGTATGAATTTGCTCTTTATTCATTTTTTTGAGAATATCTGAGATTGAGGCATTCTCGGGCACAATGATCAATTCTCGCACAATCGAGTTCAAATCTCGATTCTCTCTGCTCATCTCTCCAAGCAAATCACGGATATGAATCATTCCTAAAATATTATCTTTACTCTCTTTGAAATAAGGATAGCGTGTATGATTGCTCTGCATAATCACTTGAAGATTTTCCTCAAAACTCTCATCTGCATCAAGACAAATCATATTTTTGCGTGGGGTCATAATCTCCTTTGCCACAGTGTCTGAAAAATCTACGGCATTTTTGATGATTTCCCCCTCAATCGAATCGATAAAACCACCCTTCAAACTCTCACCAACAATGATTTTTAACTCCTCATCAGAATGGGCATTTTCGTGTTCTTTTGCTGGTTGGATTTTAAAAAGAGAGAGAAAAAAACTAGAGAGGATTTCAAAAAAACGAATAAAAGGATAGAGCAATATCCAAAAATAATGCAGGGGTCGAACAACCCAAAGCGTAATGCTCTCAGCTTTTGCAATCGCGATAGATTTTGGCACAAGTTCTCCTAGCACAACATGCAAGAGAGTAATTGAGCTAAAAGCGATTATAAAGCTAAGAGTATGGATAAATACCTCATTGTTTGAAGCAAGAATATATGAGAAAAAAACTTCTAAAATCCCTGCGATTGCTGGCTCTCCAATCCAACCAAGAGCAAGTGAAGAGAGGGTAATCCCAAGCTGAGTGGCACTAAGATAACTATCAAGTGATGCTGTAACTTTGAGTGCAAGTTTTGCAGAATTGCTTCCATTTTTTGAAAGCTCTTCAAGTTTGGAGCGTCGCACTTTTACAATCGCAAATTCAGAAAGAACAAAAAAACCATTTAAAAACACAAGCAATAATGCCAAAACGACCATCAGAGCCGACTGGTAAGGGTCCAAATAAAAACTCCTAAAAATAAAATGAACCTAGGATTTTATCACTATTTTACAAAAATCCAACCAAAAAAGCCTCAGATCTCTTGCCAGTATTTCTCAAGCAATTTGCTTAATGTTATTTGTAAGTTTGGATTTTGCAATCCTTGAAGCATCGTCTGCAAATCTCTAACATAAGAATCAAACTCTTTTCTTGCACCCTCAAGTCCCAAAAGTGTTACATAGCTATTTTTTTCACCATCGCTTTGGGTTGGTTTGCCTGCCTGAGTTGCACTCTGAAGAGCATCAACAAGATCATCGCGTATCTGGAAAAACACGCCCAATTTCTCTCCAAACTCCCATAATTTTTGCTCCTCTAGCCTATCTACTCCAGCAATAATTGCCCCCATCTGCAAAGAAGTGGCTATTAAATAAGCAGTTTTGAGGCGATGAATCTGCTCGACCTTTCTCAATCCCAAACTCTCCCCTTCAAACTCACAATCCAACGCCTCTCCCACAATCATTTGACACGATCCTCTCGAAAGAGAATGCGTAAGCCTAGAAATCACACGATCTTCAAGTCCGCTTATGGTAAGCAAATAAAATGCATAAGAGTTTAAAAAATCTCCACTTAAAATTGCCGTAACTTCTCCATAGCGTGTATGAAGTGTAGGGTGGCCTCTACGCAAAGGAGCATTATCAATGCTGGGCAAATCATCGTGAATGAGCGAAAAAGTATGCAAAATCTCCATAGCTAATGCTGGATAAAAAGCCTCCTTGATGATTGAGGGATTGTAATTGCCCGCGACGCTAAGAAGGAGTGCTGGGCGGAATCTCTTTCCTCCACATTTCACCATCTCCCAAACTGCCTCTTGAAAATGAGGGTGAAAGCTTTGAGCTTTTGGAGTGTGCGAGAGAAGAAAATTCTCAAAATCCAAAAGGGTTGTATCGAGATTGAATATAGTCATTGTTTAATCCATTGATGAGATTGAGGGAAAACTGAAATCCTCCTCGTGAGATCAGAACATCCAATCTTCCCAATTTCACAGCTTCTGTAAGCAAAAATTGTAAGCGATTTTGCACTTCCTCACTTGTGCTTTTTTGGTGAAAATCTATGATTTTTTTATTATTGATCCACAAAATCTTATCTCCCTCTAGCAATCCTTGCTGAAGAGCTTGAAAGGCGGGATCAATATGGGTGATGACAAGTTCATTATCAAGCGTGATTCCAATCCTCTCAAAAAATCTATCTGGGAGCAAGAAACCTCCATATCGCCTAGAAACTCTTATAGGATAAGTTTGGATACTCTCCCCCCTGCGGATCTTAACCTCAACCATTGTATCTTCTTCAAGATTTGCTACATACCATTCAAAATCATAATAATCTTTGAAAACTCGATTGTTGATTGAGAGAATCTCATCATCTCTCAAAAAAGGAACATTGGGGAAAAAGGGATCGACAAATTCTATTTTTAGCACTGTGTCGACATCTTTATTAGGTGGATAGAGTCGGACACCTATATCACCATAATATGCCTCTTTTTGCTCAATAAACCTGAGCAAATACTTACTATCAATGAAAAGATTTTCCCCCATCCCAATTCCATAGATTTGATAGCAAATATTTGAAACTACGCTGTTGCGTAATGTATCTGCACTAAAGCGTGCATAGTTTAAAAATCCTTTTTGAGGAGAGAGAACAATGCCTTTTTCTGCATATTTTCTTCCAATATCTGCCATATTTAAACTCATGGCCTTCTCATCAAGAGGCATAACCATATAGCTTTGTGCATCACTCGAGGTAAGAGCAAAAGCATACAATCCTACAAATGGATCTGATTTTAAGATTTCTACTCCTTTGGGTGGAGTGGGAAAATAGCCTACATAAAACTTTTGATCTTTATGCTCAATGAGCACAACATCTACTCCCTCTACCTTTTTTGAAGCAACTTGATAATATTTTTTGCAAATCTCAAAATCATAAGCCAATGAAAGAGAAAAGAATAAAAGCAAGAAAAATAAAAGTCTCATATTTTACTTTTGCCCAAAAGGATTAAGTCCGCCAAGCATCCCCATAGCTTGACTCTTCTTCCCCTCTTCGATTTTTTCAAAGATTTCATTAAAAGCACCAATGAGCAAAATCTGCATTGCCTCCTTATCGCTAAGCAAGCTCTCATCAATATCAAGATCAATAATCTCTCCAGCTCCATTTGCCTTAAGCACAATAAGTCCACCACCACTTTTTACCTCATAAATCTCTGCCTTGGTTTTTTCTTCTAGTTCCTTAGCCTTTTCTTGAATATTTCCTAGAAGCTCTTGAAGTTTGTTGGGATCAAACATTCTTACACCTCGTATTTGATAGATTGGATTTTGTTGTCATCATCAAGCAAAACCACAGTGGGCTTGTAAGTTTTCATCTCTTCATCTGAGTAGTTTGCATAGGCAATAATGATGATTTTGTCCCCTGTATGCACTTTTCTAGCTGCTGCTCCATTAAGGCAAATCGTCTTAGAGCCTGCTTGTCCATAGATGACATAAGTGCTAAATCGCTCACCATTGTTGATATTTACGATATCAACTTTCATCCCCTTATAAAGATTTGCGCTCTTAGCAATCTCTATATCAATAGTGATTGAGCCAACATAGTTGAGATTTGCATCTGTTACCGTAGCTCTATGAATCTTGCTATAAAGCATCTCAAATGTCATTGCTATTCCTTTTTTCTTGCGATTTTAACACACTTGCAATCACTTCTCGATCATCAAAATGAATTTTTTGATGCCCAATGATTTGATATGTTTCATCCCCTTTTCCAAGCACAAACAAGATCTCATCTTCTTCTTGCTCTTTTATGGCTTGCTCAATTGCTTGTTCTCTTATGGGGTTAATAGAGCGAATGCTGGGGTTTTGCTCCATTCCTGAGAGGATTTCTAGAATAATATCTTGAGGATTTTCACTGCGAGGATTATCACTTGTGATATAAATCTTTTGGGCATATTTTTGAACAACTTGTCCCATTTTTGGGCGTTTGCTCCTATCTCTATCTCCTCCTGCACCAAAGAGGACAGAAATTTTCTTGCCCTCAAAACTCTCTAGAATCTTCTCGATTCCATCATGAGTGTGAGCAAAATCTACAATAATCAAAGGACGCTTACTGACAATCTGCATTCTCCCCTCTACTCCCTCAAAATCTTCCAAACTTTGCACAATCTGGCTTAGAGGAGCATTGATAAGAGATTGGATAGAGGCAATGGAGCAGAGAAGATTGTAGAGATTGTGCTTGCCGCACATTGGGCTTTTTAGCTCTGCACTCTCCCCTTGTGTGCTGATATGTGCCTCAATCATAGGAGAAATGCTGTAAGCAAGAGAATACAAACTTGCCCTCTTATTTAAAGAATAATCAATATAAGGAGTAAGGATATGGGCATTTGGCTCATCAGCATTGACAATCTGCATACAGCTTCCATCAAAAAAGCTGTTTTTTACCCGCTGATACTCCTGCAAGTCTTTGTGATAATCCAAATGATCGCTAGTGATATTTGTCAAAGCTTTAAGCGTAAAATCAAGCCCTAAAATACGATTTTGCACAATCGCGTGAGAGGAAACTTCCATCACAAAAAAATCACACTCTTTTGCTTCTTCAATATAGCTATAAAGTTCCAAAATTGTAGGGGTTGTCAATCCTTTGGGCTGTTTTCTTTCTCCATTGATAAAAAACCCTCTAGTCCCAAGCAAAGCAACTTTATAACCCAGCTTTCTTAAAGAGTGATCAATAAGAGAGGCGGTAGTGGTCTTGCCATTTGTACCTGTAATCCCTACGATTTTGGGAGAAAGTGTGAAAAAATTTTTTAGCTCACTCTCATCAATACTAGGAAGATGTGCAACGCTATCGTGATATTTTTGATTCATTGTTGTTCGCACAAAAAGTGAATTTAAATCCTCAGAGGCTTGAACACTATCATCGCACAAGGAGTTATAAGAGTGTCCTTGGAAGCTAAAATTTTTATTGACCTTCATTATTTTGTTTTACCGCCTTTTGCAAAATATTATAAATCCTTGGATCCATATCCGTACCAAATGCTTCTGCATACTGCAAAGTCAAAGCAGGAAGTCCTTTTTCTACTAAGAGATTAAGAAACTCACACAATTCATCTTTGCTAAAAAACACAATCTTGGTGCTGAGATTAAAATCCTCAAAAGCTTCTTTGAAATTTTTTTGTCTTGCCATATAACGCTTAAAATCTTCTAGAGTGATACACTCTAGGCTTTCTGCCTGATTAAGAGCGATTTTGAGTGCTTCTTTGACTTCTTGATCCTCTTGAGTGCTTACTTTTGCAATCATCGCCTCCATTTCTTCGACAAGTTCCTCAGCCCTTCTCTCACGCCGACGCATAAAATAATAATCCCCCATCCCCACACCCTTGCCTAGATTTTGCAATCCAATATCACAAAATATCTTTCCAAAGCGTGCGTCTAAATCTTGAGGAGAAAGAAAATATTGGGTATCAAAGATTTGAGAAGCTTCTTTGATTGCTCCCTTTGAAATGCAGTGAAAACCTCTCATAAGGCTTTTTTTCATCTTCATTTATCCACCTTTATGACTTCAATTTCTGGGTGAATATCTACTTTTAGCTGATGTTCTATCTTGTTTTTGAGTGTTATACTGCTACTTGGGCAACTCTTACAAGCCCCTTGCAATGCGATATAAACCTTGCCATCCTTGATTTCTTTTAGTTCCATATCTCCACCATCTCTAAGCAAATATGGACGAACTTTCTCAATGCTTGCCTTAACGGGATTGAGCAATTCTTCATCAGTAAAAATCATTTGTTTTCCTTATTGTAAAGTTTTTTATCTTTTAGCACAAAAAGTGAAATGATACACCCAAAGAGAAAAAACCCTAGAAGCTATGTTAAAATTTTCCAATTCTCCAAAATAAATTTCAACAATAAGGAAAAACTATGGGAAGAGCGTTTGAATATCGCCGTGCTGCCAAAGAAAAACGATGGGATAAAATGAGCAAAATTTTCCCCAAACTTGCAAAAGCCATCACCGTGGCTGCCAAAGAAGGTGGGAGTGATCCGGATATGAATGCTAAGCTTAGAACTGCTATTGCAAATGCTAAGGCACAAAATATGCCAAAAGACAATATCGAAGCAGCGATTAAGAGGGCAAGTGGGAAAGATGGAATCTTCTCTGAAATCACCTATGAGGGTAAGGCTGCTCACGGAGTGCTTATCATGATTGAATGCACGACTGACAATCCCACTCGCACGATTGCCAATGTCAAAAGTTATTTCAACAAAACTCCAAATGCTACAATCGTGCCTAATGGCTCACTAGAGTTTATGTTTTCAAGAAAAAGCGTCTTTGAGTTTGACAAGCCTGAAATGGATATACAAGAGCTTGAGCTAAGCTTGATTGATTATGGACTAGAAGAGCTTGAGAGTGTAGAAATAAATGGTGCAACTCACTATGTAGCTTATGGAGATTATACGGATTTTGGAAAACTCAATGAGGGCTTTGAATCTCTTGGGATTGAGGTAAAAAAGGCAAGTCTGCAAAGGATTGCCAACTCTCCCATTACGCTTACAGAAGAGCAAATGGCAGAAACTGAGAAACTGCTTGATAAAATCGAAGAAGACGATGATGTCCAAGCAGTCTATACAAATATCGAATAAACCCCTCTCTTTAGCCCACTATCTCTCTCACCCCCTTGCTATTGGGTGCGGAGAGAAATCCCATTTGCTCAAGCCTTTCTACAATATTTGCCGCCTTGTTATAGCCAATCCCCAAGCGTCTTTGAATATAACTAATTGAGGTTTTGCCATCTTGCATGATCACTTCTCTTGCTCTAGCAACAAGCTCTGCATCCTCACCGCTTAATTCTCCTGCATCCATAGCCCCTAAACTTTCTCTCTCTTCTGGTGCAAACAAAGGATCATACATCACTTCTCTTTGATCTTTGATATAGCTTACGATCTCATTGACTTCATCCTCGCTACTCCAAGGGGCATGTAATCGCACTAGCCCACTTGCTCCAGGAGGAGTAAAGAGCAGATCCCCTCTTCCAAGCAATGTTTCAGCTCCTGGACAGCCAATGATCCCTGCATCAATCTTTGTTCCCACTTTATAGCTTAGGTGTGCTGGGAGATTGGTTTTGATAAGACCTGTAAGCACCTCAGCTCGTGGGCTTTGGGTTGCGACAATAAGATGCATTCCTGAGGCTCTTCCCATTTGTGCAATCCTTGCCATAGAGTATTCTACTTCCTTGCCTGCTGTCATCATGAGATCTGCCAGCTCATCAATAATAATGACAAAATAAGGGAACTTCTCCAATCCTAGTTCTTCTGCTTTTTGGTTGTAGCTGACAATCTCTTTGGTGCGAGATTGACTCATAAGGGTGTATCTTCGCTCCATTTCTCTTACAGCATTGGCAAGTCCTATGACTGCTTTTTTAGGATCTGTGATGATGGGAGTAATGAGATGCGGAAGATCTGTATAAGGCATAAACTCCACCATCTTTGGATCTACCATCATCAGCTTAAGATCATCTGGGGAATTACGATAAAGAAGCGAGAGAATCATCGCATTCACCCCCACACTCTTTCCACTACCAGTAGTCCCTGCAATAAGCAGGTGGGGAAGTTTTTTGAGATCTGTAACAAAAGGATTGCCAACAACATCTTTCCCGAGTGCAAGAGTAAGAGGTGAAGCAGAGTTTTTAAAGATGTCAGATTCAAAAATCTCTCTAAGATAAATAGTCTCAACAGTGTTGTTTGGGATTTCAATCCCTACTACACTCTTACCAGGGATTGGAGCTTGGATACGGATCGACTTTGCTTCAAGTGCCATAGCAATATCATTTTCTAAGCTTTGAATACGACTGACTTTGACATTGGGAGCTGGACGAAATTCAAGAGTTGTAATAATTGGGCCTGAGTAAGTTCTCTCTACATCGCCCTCAATCTTAAAGACTGAGAGTTTTTCAAGCAAGCTTTCAATCTTCTCATCAATCTCTCCCTCATCAATCTCTTGATGCTCTTGCTTAGGTGCAGGGGATAGAAGTGAGATTGGAGGGAGTTTGTAGTCCTTTGGAGTTTCAAGCTTGCCCTTATCAATACTTTGAAGCAAGGCTTCATTTTCTGCTAAAGAGCTGACTTTGGAGTGAATCGTGCGTGGGCGAGGAGGAGTAATCTCAAAAGCACTGGCATATTCCTTTGGAGCCCTCAATACCTCTGTAATCTCTGTTGCCTCTGCAATCTCCTCTTCTATTTGAATCTCCTCGTGAATTTCTTGCAATTCTTCCTTGACCTCTATTTCTTCCATCAAGTTCTCTACATCACTCTTGCTCTCTTCTATATCTTGAGGCAAGAGAGGCTCATCTTCCACTTCACTCTCCCAAGACAATTGCTCTTTGATTTCTTCGGGGACCATCTTAGGTGTTTGTGTCTTTGCAAGAGAGGCAAGAGGATTGTTTTGCAAAGGTGTAGGCGTGATCTTTGTCGCTAGAGAAGGTTTTTCTTTTTTGATCTCCACTGGGGGTAGATCTTGCTTTTGTGCGATTTTGCCTCTAATCTTTTCTTTTATTTCCACACTTGAGCTAATACTTGAGCTTCTATGGCGTATGAGTTCTTCATAAGAAAAGGGATTGGGTTTTGGCGATGGAGGTGGAGCACCATCTAAAACTTTAATACCTGAGACTTTGTTTTCACGAGTTTGTGTTACTACATACTCTTGTATCTCAATATCATCATCAAACATTGCATCATCCTTTTTTTCTTTGTATATAGGTAAATCTTTCAAATCATCCATCACAATTTCTTGTTGCTGAGGATTTGGAAGAGTTGGGGTGGGAGTTGGCAGAACTGGCTGAACAATCTCTAGATCAATAGGAGGGGTGGAGATTTTGGGCTTAGGAGCTATGAGTTTTTGGTAGCGATTTTTGAGCATTTGGGCCAAAGGAGAGAGAATCTTATAAAGCAAGGTTTGAGATAGCAGGATGATAGAGTTTCTTGCCTTTTGTTTTGTTTTGGAAAAATCAAGTCCTCTAAACCAATCAACCACATCTTCATTTTTGATCGCAAGAAGGCAAACAAAACTTCCCAACAAAGACAAAATGCTAATCCCAAAGATTCCAAGATAGGGTCTTAGCTTTGTAACTATTGCCTCGCCAATAACTCCTTTAGAAAAAAACACAAACTGCAAAATCAACAAAAGCAAAAACAATAATACGCTAGCTACGGCAATCTCTGCTTCTCTTAAAGAGAGTGTTTTGCTTCGTGAAAAACGATAAGAGAGTGCAATCAGTGCAAAAGGATAGAATAAAGCCAAACCCCCAAAAACTCGAAAATTTGTTGCACTAAAGTGTGTGCCAAAACTTCCCATAACTCCAAAATTCCCCACAGCTATTGCAACTTCAAAAAAAACAAAAACTGCCCACAAAACTAAAAGTAGATATTTTATTTGTAAATCCTTATGTCTTGATAGTTTGCCCCCAAAAGATGGGGGAGATTAAAAATCTCTTTTGATTAGCGATTCTGTTTTGAGAATTGTGATGAGTTTGTCTTTTTGTTTGCCCACACCATAGATTAGATAATCATCTCTATTTTCCTGTGCAATTGCATAATCAATCTCTTCTTCTTTGAGATGAAATGCCTCAGTAAGCTTATCAATCACAAAACCAATGACTTGATCTTGATAGTTCATCACCAAAAATCTCGTATCATCATCAAAGCTCTTTTGTCCCAATCCAAATTTTTGCCTCAAATCAATCAAAGGCAAAATATTTCCTCTAAGATTAAACACGCCCAAAACATACGCTGGTGTGCGAGGAATACGGGTATACTCCATTGGTTTGACAATCTCTCGTACATTAAGGATTGGCACGGCAAATTCCTCATCTCCTACTACAAAGCCAATCACTTGAAGTGTTTTTTCTAGTGGTTCTGTTTCTTCTTCTCTAAAACTTTGTTGCTGGAAAATTTCTTTGAGCTTTTCATTATTAGTCATTGTCTTTCCTTTCTGTGTCATCTAGTTTTAGACAGCGTCTAATGATTTTAAACAAGTATTCCTTAGAATAAGGCTTAGAGATATACTCTGTCATCCCTGCTTCTACACCACGGATACGATCATTTTTGCTATTCATACTTGTTACTGCAATCAAAGGAAGATTTCTAAACTTGCTGATCTTTCTCACTTCGCTTGCTAAAGTATAACCATCCATTTTTGGCATCTCGATATCTACAAGCACCGCATCAATATTTTTTTCGCTCTTTTTGAGTATCTCAAGTGCTTCTAAGCCGTTTTGTGCTTCAAGAGTTTGTACTCCAAATTCTTGAAGATAGTTTTGTGCGATCGCTCGATAAGTGGAGCTATCATCTGTGATAAGCACCGTAAAGTCTTTTGGAGTTCGATTTGCGTTTTGAATCTGCTTTTCTTCGATGATTTTATTGAGATTGACTTTGATATTTTTTCCCATCTCCATAATAGCTACAACATCCACAATCAAAGTAATCTTCCCATCTCCTCGCACTGTTGCACCAGCGATCCCTTGAATGTTTTTGAGATATTCACCCAAAGATTTGATAACCACCTCTTCTTGACCAATAAGACAATCCACAATCATTCCGATTTTTTGCTCTGCAAGACCAATGATGACGACATAAATCTCTTTTGCACTACCAAAGTCGTTTTTGACTTCAAAAATACTAGACATATGCACAAGTGGCAAAACCTCATCTCTTAGTCTTAATACACTCTTTCCATCCACGGTATAAATCTCTTCTTGTGAGATTCGCACAGTTTCAAGAACTGAGGAGAGTGGAATAGCATAAAACTCTTCTTGTACACCAACAATAAGTGCTTGAATGATGGCAAGAGTAAGGGGGATTTTTAGCTTAAGTGTTGTTCCAAGACCAAGCTGAGATTCTACATCAATGATTCCATTGAGCTTTTCGATATTTGTTTTTACAACATCCATTCCTACACCGCGACCAGAGATATTAGTAATCGCAGCAGCGGTAGAGAATCCTGCCTTGAAAATCAAAGAGAAAGCTTCTTTATCGCTCATTGTAGCCACATCTCTATCTGTGATAAGCCCTTTCTCCAATGCTTTGGATTTAAGTGCTTCAGGATCAAGTCCTTTTCCATCATCTTGGATTTCTATAACAATATGATTCCCCTCGTTATAAGCTTTGAGGATGATTTTTCCAGTTTCGCTCTTTCCACGCTCGGCACGCACTTCTGGACTTTCAATCCCATGATCGCAAGAGTTTCTAATAATATGCACAAGTGGATCACCAATCTCTTCAATAATTGACTTATCAAGCTCAGTTTCCTCACCACTCATAATAAGCTCGATACTCTTACCAAGCTCTCTTGAAAGATCTCGCACCATTCGCGGGAATTTGTTGAAAACTTTGACAATTGGAAGCATTCTTGTTTTCATGACAGCAAGTTGAAGATCTGTTGTAACCGTTGAAATCGAACTCACAATTTGGTTTAGCTCTTCACTCAAAGTATTGTTGTTGTACTTATCGCTAATATCACCATGGATTCGCAAAAGCCGGTTTTTCCCAAGCACAAGCTCTCCAATTAGATTCATCAAGTGATCCAAACGCTTCACATCCACACGCACGGTTTGCTCAATAGAAGTTGTTGGCACTCGCTCTTCTTTTGGAGCTTCTGCTTTTTTGATTTCTTTTTCAGTTTTCTTCTCTATTTTTTCTTCAACCTTTGCCTCGGTTGCCTTTTCTTGCTGGGCTTGCTTTTTGGCCTTTCTCTTTTGGCGATCTTGCTCTTGTCTCTCAGCCAAAAGTCGCTCAATCTCAGCTTCAACTTCTTGGGCTGAGAGATTGGAATAATCCTTCTCTTCGCCTCCGTTCTCTTCTTGTTTTTCTTCTTCTTGAGCAACATCACTCAAAGACTCGCCATTGCTGACTGCTTCAAGTTTTTTGACTGTATTATCAATCTCAATCCTCCTATCATCGCTTCCGCTATCTTTGATGGCTTCAAGCAAGGCTTTCATCAAATCCACAGATTCCAAAATCACATCCATCACTTCATGCGTGATTTCTAAATCCCCTTTTCTAGCCTTGTTTAGCACATCTTCCATATT
This sequence comes from Candidatus Helicobacter avistercoris, assembly GCA_019115525.1. Taxonomy (GTDB): domain Bacteria; phylum Campylobacterota; class Campylobacteria; order Campylobacterales; family Helicobacteraceae; genus Helicobacter_G; species Helicobacter_G avistercoris. The sequence continues at coordinate 13,672 of DXDJ01000038.1, forward strand.
GTGAGTGAGGCGTGTAAGCACATCAAATCCCAAAAATGAACTAGAACCTTTGATGGTATGGGCAACTCTAAAAATTCGATTGAGCAAATCCAAATCTTTTGGATTGTTCTCTAGCTCTATCAAATCCTGATCAAGCTGATCAATCATCTCAAATGATTCAACTAAAAAATCTTCTATTATCTCTTGCATTTCATCCATGGTGCTTCCTAAGAAAAATTTATTAAAATTATAAGTTATTTTATGATTTTTGCTATCTCATTTCCTCTTGAAGTGAAATAAAAAGCAGGTAGCGAAACATATTTTATCCCTTTAATCTCAATTTTTTTTCCAATATGAAAATGTCCTTCAATGATTCCATTGATTTTTACTCCTCTTTTTGAAGCGATTTTGAGATATGCCCCAATCCGATTGGCTGAAAACTCAAAAAAATGAAAATCATCTTGGCGGATTGTTTTGGCATAGAGTTTTTCTTCAAATTCCTCATAAATCTCTCCACTGCTTAGCCAATCAACCAACCACAAAATTCCTCTTGCTCCTCGTAGAGTTTTTGCATATAGCTCGTATCTAATCCCCAAAAACAAATCTCCATGAGCTAAGAAATAATGCTTCCCTGCATACTCTGCAAGTAGAGGCTGAGAATCTCGGGGAATAATTGTTGTATTGGATAGAAATCCTTTTTTTTGCAATGATTGAAGAGCAAAGTCGTGATTACCCTCAAGCCAAATGATTTGTGTGTTTTTAAAAGAACTCAAAAGTTCTATAAGCTCAAGATTTGCTTCTAGCGAACTTTTGAGATTTCCTACAAGCACTTGAGCAATATCTCCAAAAAGCACAATCTGTGATGGAGGATTATCAGAGAGTAAGTGCAAGTAGCCAATTAGATCCCTTGAGCTTTGTCTATTGTAATGAGAATCTGCGATAAAAATCGCATCAGGATTGAGCTTAAGGCACATATGCAATCCTTGGGATTCCACACTCTAGCGGGAGAGAAAACATCAAATTTGCATTGACGATGGCTTGTGAACTTGCTCCACGGAGCAGATTATCAATCGCGCTACTAATGAAAAGATCATCTCCTCTTCTTTTGGCAAAAAGATCACAAAAATTCGTCCCTGCAACATTTTTTACTTCACTACTACTCCCCACCACTCGCACAAATACGCTATCTCTATAAGCCCCTCTTAGCACTTCAAGCGGATCAAACTCTCCACTCACTCTTGCATAAACACTCACAAGCATTCCACGAGAAAATGGGCAAAGATGAGGAATGAAATTTACCTGCAAATCCTTTCCTCCAAATTTGCTCACTTTCTCTTCAATCTCGATTTGATGACGATGCTCAAGTGGAGAGTAGGCAAACATATTTTCATTGATTTTGCAATAATGCGTCTTCTCACTTGGATTCTTCCCAGCACCGCTCACACCGCTCTTTGCGTCCACAAACACACTCCCCTCGATGTATTTCACAAAAGGCAAAAGTGCTAGAAGTGTAGCAGTAGGATAGCACCCTGGATTTGCTACTAATGAGGCTTTGGCAATATCCTCTTTTTGATATTCGGGCAGTCCATAGATTGCGTGGGAGAGATTATCTATATCAGTATGAGAGCAATAGTTTGCCTCGTAGTTTTGAAGATCTAGGCGATAATCTGCTGAGAGATCTACCACTTTTACGCCCAAAGAAAGAAGCTCTTTTGCAAATTCCATTGCACTTTTGTGAGGCAGAGCCAAAAACACTAGCTCACATCTCTTGGCCACTTCTTTTGGATCACTTGCTAGCACTTGCATATCAAGCAATCCTCTCAAAGCAGGATAAAGCTCATCAGCTCTCACCCCTCCAGCACTATTGCCCAAATACGTAAGTTCAAAATAAGGATGAGAGAGCAAAATTTTGAGTAGCTCTAAGCCTGTATATCCTCCTACTCCGATGATTCCCACAGGGATTTTTTTCATTTTTTATCCTTAAAAAACACAAAATATCCATTTTCTAGATTCTTCTGCTCACTTCTTGAGATGAGCAAATCCCCCTCTTTGCTATCTTTCCTAATCGTGCTTCCTGCACCAATGAGCGTATGGTCTGCGATGATAAGCGGTGCGATGAGCTGAGTGTCTGAGCCTACAAAAACATTTTTGCCTATCTTTGTTTTATGCTTTTGCTTACCATCATAATTACAGGTAATCACCCCTGCTCCAATATTGCTCCCCTCATCAATCTCACTATCCCCCAAATAGCTTAAATGCCCTGCTTTGATGGAGTAAAGCTTTGAGTTTTTAACCTCAACAAAGTTTCCAATATGGGTTTTTTGTATATAAGAGTTGGGGCGAATATGTGCCATGGGTCCAATATCGCTAGAGATGATTTGCGAATCTCTTATGGTGCTATGGGCTTTGATATGCGAGTCTTTAATCAGGGTTTCCCCAAAGATTTGCACCCCTTGCTCTATCTCACACTCCCCTTCAAATCTCACACTTTTCTCTATATAAATACTCGAGGGCAAATGCATTATCACCCCCTCTCTCATGGCTTTCTCTCTTAAGCGAGCAAGCATTATCTCCTCAGCACTTGAGAGCTGAATCTTGTCATTGATCCCACTAAATTCCTCCTCATCTAGCTCAACACTCTCAATCTCATACCCCTCAGCTACACAGAGCTTGATAATATCGGTGAGATAATACTCCTTTTGGGCATTGTGATTATCTAGGCGTGGCAAAAACTTAGCAAGCACTTCTGTGGCAAAAACATAGATTCCAGAGTTGATTGTGCAGATCTTTTTGACCTCCTCACTTGCATCTTTTTCTTCGATTATGGCTTGCACCTTGCAATCTTGCCTTAGCACTCTGCCATAGCCATAAGGATTTTTACTCTCAATCACTCCTAACACAACAGGAGAGGAGCAAGAGAGGAGTTTTTGGAGTGAGGGGGCAGTGATGAGAGGCATATCACCATTGAGAATGAGGATTTTAGAGTGAGCAGTGGGGATCAATGTTCTATTATTCATCAATGCCCCTCCAGTGCCTGGAAAGTTTTCAAAATCTTGGATATGAAACTTAACCCTATCCCCAAACTTAGCCTCGCAAGCTTCTTGCACTCTTTGGGCTTGATGATAAAGCACAATATGCACATCATCACTTAACTCTAGTGCAGTTTCAATACTATAAAAAAGCAATTCCTGCCCACAGATTTTGTGCAAAACTTTTGGCGTGCTAGATTTCATCCTTGTGCCACTCCCAGCAGCAAGAATCACAACAGATAGAGCCATCCAAATCCTTCAAAAATAATTTTTTTGGCATTTTATCATTTTTCATCTCAAACCCCTTGCAATCTCCCTAGCTCTTAAAAAGCAGACTATAATTACAAAAAGCTTTCAAAAAGGAGAAAAAATGAGTTCGATTTTTAAAAAAATCATCGATGGAGAAATCCCTTGCAAAAAAGTTCTTGAGAATGAAAAATGCCTAGCTTTTTATGATATCAACCCCCAAGCTCCTATCCATGTGCTAATCATTCCCAAAAAAGAAATCAAAGATTTCAATCAGCTAGATTCTCAGAGTATGAGTGAGCTATTGGACTTTACTCATCAAGTCATTGAGCATTTGGGGCTAAAGGATAAGGGCTATCGCCTCATTACCAATGTCGGAGAATATGGCGGACAAGAAGTCCCTCACCTGCATTTCCATCTTCTAAGTGGAGCAAAACTCAAGTGGGAGAAGCTAGCTTAAATACAAGGCAATTTCATCAGCCAAAAAAAGATCTCTCGCCTTTAAAAACCCATCTTGGAGATAGGCTTTGTCCTCCTCCAAAAGGTAGGCAACTTTATGTGAGGGAAGAGAATCTAGTGCTACCCCAATCTCACATCGTAACCCCAAAAACAATCTCTCCAAAAACAAATCCTCACTACTGAGATATTCCACATTTTTTGAATGGGGATTTTTGATATATGAGGGGATGTGTTTGGACTTGGTGTATCTTGCCTTATTTTGAAATCCCACTGCCCCTGCCCCACAGCCAATATACTCCTCCCCTCTCCAATAAGAGAGATTATGAGCACATTTATAAGGGTTGGCAAAGTTTGAAACCTCATATTGCAAAAATCCCCTCTTAGCAAGTTCATCACGAACAATCTCTCCCATATCTTCCAAAGGCAAAGCAGGAGGAGAAGAGTAAAATCTTGAGCCTTTATCAATGCTAAGGCAGTAGGCAGAGAGATGATTGATAGGAAGCTTTGAGGCAAGAGTAATTTCTTCTTTGAGCGAAAGCAAAAAATCTAGTGGCGTGCCATAAATGAGATCGACACTTAAATTCTCAAACCCTGCATTGTATGCCAAATCCAAAGCCTTGGCGATCTCTCCACCTTGATGCTCTCTTTGCAAAAACTCTAGCTTTTTATCAAAAAAGCTTTGCACTCCAATACTCAATCGATTGGCTCCCAAAGAGTTTAGATCTTTACACCACTCTTTGCTTAGCAAGTTTGGATTGCACTCTAGAGTGATTTCACACTCCTGAGTCAAGGTGGCATTTTGAGTGATGCACTCAAATATCTTCTCATAAGTCTTTGAGGATAGAGTATTAGGTGTGCCTCCACCGATATAAATACTTGTAAGAAAATATTTTTTGTTTTCTAGCTCACTTTTTAAATCCTGCAGCAATGCTTGAAGGTATGAATCTTGAAGATGAAAAAACTCACTTGAGGAGTTAAAGGCACAATAGCCACATTTACTAGTGCAAAAAGGAATGTGAAGATAGAGGATCATTAGAGGTTAAGGGGAAGTCCCCTTAAGAGAGTTATACAAACTCAATAAGAGCCATCATAGAAGCATCGCCTCTTCTGATGCGTGTTCTGTGGATTTTTGTATATCCACCATTGCGTCCAGCATAGCGTGGAGCAATCTCTGTGATAAGTTTTTTTGTTGCAGTCTTGTCTTGCAAATGTGCAAAAATCGCTCTGTGAGTATTGAAATCTGCATTTCTTGCTGTTGTAACAAGCTTCTCAATATAAGACTGCAATTCTTTTGCCTTAAACACACCTGTTTCAATCTTCTCGTGTGCAATCAAAGCAATAGAAAGATTCTTTAGCAAAGCTTTTCTGTGAGAAGAAGTTCTTCCAAGCTTTCTATATCCGTGCTTATGTCTCATATTTTCTCCTTATTTTTTGTTGATTTTCTTTTCAAAAAGAGAAATCATATTGTCTGAGAGTTTAGTTCCTACTGGATAGCCCAACTCTTCAAGTTTTTCAGTAATTTCATCGTAGGATTTTTTTCCTAGATTTTTGATTGCCTTAAGTGCACTCTCTTCCATCATCACAAGCTCTCCAATATGTCTGATGTTTGCACGATCAAGACAATTAAAGCATCTTGCACTGAGGTTTAAAGAATCAATTCTGATCATCAATGTCTTAAGCTCTGCACTATCCTCTGCCAAATTTTTGGAAGAGAAAGCAGGAGCTGCAAGTGAAAGATCTGCACCAAAGACTGACATTTGAGAGTGCATAATTGTAATTGCATTTCTAAATGCTTGCATTGGCTCGATCTGTCCATCTGTTTGGATGTCAAAAACAATTTTCTCATAGTTTGGATTGTCTTCAACCAAAACACTCTCAATCTCATAAGTCACTTTCTTCACAGGTGTAAAGAATGCATCCAATGGGATAAATCCTTCAGGAAGTGTTCCTCGAATATCCTCGCTTGGAACATAACCAATTCCATTTTGGATTAAAAGACTCAAAGAAAGTTCTGCACCCTCATTGATTGTTGCGATATACAAATCAGGGTTTGTAATCTCAACACCCTCTGTTGCAAAATCACTTGCCTTAAGAGTTCTAGATCCCTTGAAGCTATAACTTACACGGATTGGATCTTCACCTTCTTTTTCTTGAATAAGGAAGCGAATATTCTTAAGATTTACAATAAGCTGAGAAACATCCTCAACAACCCCTCGAATAGAATCAAACTCATGAGCAACACCCTCAATCTGCACTCCAATAGGGGCAAAACCCACAGAGCTTGACATCAAAAGTCTGCGGATTGGGTGTGCAAAAGTGATTGCATATCCTGATTCAAAAGGATAGGCAGTGATCTTGATATGATTTTGACCCACTTCCTCAACAGCAATATCTGTTGGAACGTATGGAGTAGTTTTTATCGTTTTCATTCACACCACCTTAGATTATTTTGAATACAACTCAACGATCAATCGCTCTTCAATTGGGATCACTACTTCTTCTCTAACTGGATATCTTGTGAAGATTCCAAACTTCTTGTCCTTATCCACATCAATCCAAGGCACAGCTACGACTTGATTGGAAAGCTCGATTGCTCGATTGATTTGAACATTATTCTTGCTCTTTTCTCTAATCTCAATCTTCTGTCCTGGCTGAACCATATAAGAAGGGATATCTACTCTTTTGCCATTAACTAGAATATGTCCGTGAGTTACAAGCTGACGAGCAAATCTTCTAGTTGTCGCAAATCCCATTCGATATACAACATTATCAAGTCTTTGCTCAATAAGTCTAATCAGGTTTGCTCCTGTGTTTCCTTCGATTCTGTTAGCTTCTTTGAAAAGACTTCTAAATTGCTTCTCACTTACGCCATATATCATCTTAGCTTTTTGCTTCTCACGCAATTGCATTCCATACTCAGAGATTTTTCCTCTTCTTTGTCCGTGCTGTCCTGGCCCATAAGGTCGCTTATCTAATGCACTTTTTCCTGCAAGTCTTCGCTCACCCTTGAGTGCCAAAGAAACACCAAATCTTCTTTCAATTTTCTCAACTGGTCCTCTATATCTTGCCATTTGCTACTCCTTATACTCTTCTTCTTTTAGGTGGTCGGCATCCATTGTGAGGTAGTGGAGTAATGTCTTTGAACCACAACACTTTGATTCCCTCAATCGCTCCTACGCTCTTCACAGCAGTTTCTCTTCCACTTCCAGGTCCTTGAACTTTGATCCCTACTTCTTTGATCCCGTGCTCTTTAGCTTTTGCCATAGCACTCTCAACTGCTTGTTGTGCAGCATAAGGAGTAGATTTCTTAGAACCTTTGAATCCTAATCCACCAGCAGTAGCCCAGCAAATTACATTACCAACTTCATCAGTAACCGTGACATTTGTATTATTGAAAGTTGCAGAGATATATACAATCCCTCTAGCAATATTTTTTTTGACAACTTTTTTCTTTGTTACGCTTCTTTTTGCCATTGCACTATCCTTTACTTGCTACCTACAGTTTTTCTCTTACCTTTTCTTGTTCGAGCATTGTTTTTTGTTGTTTGTCCTCGAACTGGTAAGCCTTTTCTGTGTCTAAGACCTCTATAATTTCCTAAATCCATCAATGCTTTGATGTCCATAGTCACTTTTTTACGCAAATCACCCTCAACCATGTAGCTTTCTTGAATCTTTTTAGCAATTGAAGAAACTTCATCTTCGCTGAGATCATTAACTCGCTTATCAAAAGAAATATTTACGGAATTCAAAATATCTCTGGAACTCTTAAGCCCAATACCATAAATGTAAGTGAGAGCGTACTCTACTCTTTTCTTTTTTGGCAAATCTACACCAGCAATTCTCGCCATGTTTTATCCTTGTCTTTGTTTATGTTTAGGTGTTACACAGATCACTCTGATCACGCCTTTTCGCTTGATAATTTTGCACTTATCGCACATTTTTTTGACCGATGGTCTTACTTTCATTTACATCCTCCTTAGATTTTTGTGATGCAAAAAGTGATTTTTATAGAGCCTAGAATTTAAGCAATATAAACTTTGGATTATATCTCAAATCTCATCAAATTTTCCTCTTTTTTGCTTCTATCTACTTTTTTTGCCTATCCCCTTAATGAGCAAAGAAAAAACCTCAACATTAAGATAGAATTCACAATTTTTAATACTGCCTCTTAGAAAACAAGGAGTCGTGATGAAAGCTTTTGAACTCAATTCTTCTTATACTCCCTCAGGGGATCAACCTCAAGCTATTGAGAAAATCACAGATTCTATTTTGCGTGGCAATCGTTATCAAACCCTTATTGGCGTTACAGGAAGTGGTAAGACTTTTTCTATGGCAAACATCATTGCCAAACTCAATATGCCCACACTCATTATGACTCACAACAAAACCCTAGCCGCTCAGCTTTATAGCGAGTTTAAAGGATTTTTCCCAAACAATCACGTAGAATACTTCATCTCTCACTTTGACTACTATCAGCCTGAGGCTTATATCCCAAGACGCGATCTTTTCATCGAAAAAGACAGCTCTATCAATGAAGATCTCGAGCGACTAAGACTTTCAGCCACAACCTCACTCCTAGCCTATGATGATGTCATTGTTGTAGCAAGTGTTTCAGCTAACTATGGATTGGGAAATCCTGAAGAGTATTTGCAGATGATAGAAAAGCTAGAAGTAGGAATGCAAATCCCTCAAAAAACCCTAATCACCAAGCTCATAGAAATGGGCTATACACGCAATGACACAGTCTTTGAGAGAGCAAATTTCCGCGTGATGGGGGAGAGTATCGATATTTTCCCAGCCTATAATGAGAGCGAATATATCCGAGTGGAGTTTTTTGGCGATGAGATAGAAAAAATCTCAATTATGGAATCTCTAAGCAATGTGTTTTACAAATCCATCCCCTCTTATGTGCTCTATGCTGCCAATCAATTCATCGTCGGAGGCGATCGACTTTCAGTAGCAATCAAAGGTATAGAAGATGAGCTTTCTCAAAGACTTGCAGAGTTTGCCAAAGAGGATAAAATGGTAGAGCACTCAAGGCTAAAAAGTCGCACCGAGTTTGATCTAGAGATGATCGCTCAAAGTGGGATTTGCAAGGGTATAGAGAACTACGCACGCCACCTCACAGGCAAAAAGGAGGGGGAGACTCCCTACTCGCTTCTTGATTATTTCGAGCAAAAAGGCAAACCCTACCTTATCATCGTGGATGAATCACATGTGAGCTTACCTCAGTTTGGAGGAATGTATGCAGGGGATAGAAGCAGAAAAGAAGTGCTTGTAGAATATGGATTCCGCCTTCCAAGCGCACTGGATAATCGACCGCTTAAATTTGATGAATTTATTGTAAAACCTCCGCATTTTCTCTTTGTCTCAGCCACACCAGCAGAAAAAGAGCTAGAGCTAAGTGGAGAGAATATCGCAGAGCAAATCATCCGCCCCACTGGACTTCTTGACCCACTCTATGAAATCCGCGATAGCCAAAATCAAGTGCTAGATCTACTAGAGGAGATCAAGCTTAGGGTTGAGAAAAAAGAGCGAGTGCTGATTACCACACTGACAAAAAAAATGGCAGAAGAACTGAGCAAATACTATGCAGATATGGGGATCAAAATCGAATATATGCATAGCGATATTGATGCGATTGAGAGAAATCATCTTATCCGCTCACTAAGACTTGGGGAGTTTGATGTGCTTGTGGGGATTAACCTTTTGCGAGAGGGGCTAGATCTGCCTGAGGTGAGCCTTGTGGCAATCTTAGATGCGGATAAAGAAGGATTCCTAAGAAGTGAAACAAGCCTTATCCAAACAATGGGAAGAGCAGCAAGAAATATCAATGGAAAAGTCCTACTCTACGCACAAAAGATGACAAAATCGATGAAAAAAGCCTGTGAAATCACAGACTATCGCCGAGCCAAGCAAATGGAGTACAACAAACTTCACAACATCACTCCCAAAAGCGTGCAACGCCAAGTTGAGGATGAGCTCAAGCTTGAGAGCAGTGGCAATCTCTATGAGAAAAGAGCTAAAAACAAGATTCCAAAAAGCGAACTAGAAAGTATCATCAAGGAGCTTAGAGCCAAAATGCTAGAGGCAAGCAAAAAGCTTGAGTTTGAAGAGGCTGCAAGGCTAAGGGATGAGATTGCCAAGCTTAGGGGGAAGTGAAAGTCCTTCACTCCTTATCCCCAAGAACTAGAAAACAAATTTATACCCAGCACTTAATGTGGTTCTTGAAATTGCTTGTGTAAGTTTCACATCTGAAGCCTTTCCAGCCATAATAGAACCAATAGGAAGCTTAGCCGTAAAATCAATTCTATGATGATCTGCAAACATCGTGCTTACTCCTACACGCCCAACCAAACTAAGTGAATGGCGAGAATCTACCAAATCTTTCAAATCAACGGTTTCACTAAAAACTTTGTCTTCATATTTGCCTGAGAGTAAGTAATGATATTCTAACTCAGCACCTCCAAATACTCCGATACTAAAAATACGACTACTATAAAAATTAACCATCGCATCAAGACTAACTCCAGCATCCAAAAAAGAATAAGTTTCCCTCACATCTGCCGTATCATATTGCTGATTGATTGAAGTAAGCTTTGTTTGCATATCACTGTATCCTACACTTGCACCCCAACGAAATCCAAGATAATTCCCCAAAAATAAATGCTCACTTCCAAAATCAACTCCAACACTATAACCGCTTATAGGCTTAATTGTTGTGCTTTCATTGGCATCTGAAAAATGTTGATTTTTAAAAGCATTTTTGATATCCGTTGTAGAGCTATTGACAAATTTTATTTCATTTGAATTCCCTAATTTTGCAGGGTCGATTATTCTTGGACCAGATGTATATCCGCCCTCAACACCAATATAAAATCCTGCTTCAGCCAAACTTGCAAAAGTAAAAGAAACAAAAGCTAGATGCAATATTTTTGCTCTCATTTTACCCTCATAAAATAGAATTAAATTGTTTAACTTATTATATCAATTTTTTGAAGACAACGAATATTTTACATCTTAAGCAACACCAAGCTCACCCCCATTACCGCCATTCCCAAAAACACTCCATACAAACTATCATGGGATTTTCCATACTCTCTTGCTGAGGGCAAAAGCTCATCAAGTGAGATAAACACCATCACCCCTGCAATGAGTGAAAACGCCACACTCACAGAAATCTCTCCAAAAAGTGGAAAGACAATCAGTGCTCCCACCAACGCCCCCAAAGGCTCGGCAATCCCAGAGAGAGCTGAGTAGAAAATCGCCTTTTTGCGACTGCCACTTAAGTGGTAGATAGGCAACGCCACAGCCATTCCCTCAGGGATATTATGAATAGCAATTGCAAAAGCGATCATAAAACCAAAAGTGGGATTTTCAAGTGTGGCAGAAAAGGTTGCAAACCCTTCAGGGAAATTATGCACCCCAATAGCAATAGCACTAAGCAATCCAATCCTTTTAAGTGAGGAAGGATTAGCTTTCTCATGAGGATTGATTTCTTGAGGAACAAGTTTGTCAATCATTGCACTTAAAAATACTCCGACAAAAAACCCACACAATCCCAAAATCTCTCCATAAGAGGGAGCAAACTTATCAAATCCCCTAATTGCTTGGGGCATAATCTCAACAAAAGAGATATAAATCATCGCTCCTGCTGAAAAACCTAGTCCAATTGCTAAGATTCTAAAATTATGTCTTTTTGTGAAAAACACGATAAAAGCTCCAAAAACAGTAGCTAACCCAGCGATTAAAGAAAATATAAAAGCAAGTGCAAAACAACTCATATTTATTCCTAATTGATAATTTTTATTATTTATGATAATCAACAAGATTAAATTCCTGCATTTGCTTTTGTATTTATCCAAGAATCAAAGCAAGGGGAATACACAATCTGTGAAATAAAAGGATAAAATACCCATTTTTTAAGGATTTAAAATGACTCGGATATTTTTTATATTGCTTTTTTGTATCAGTGCAGGGATTTTTTTCACACACAAACCTCCTACCGCTCCTAGCTTTCTCTTGCCACCCAAAGAGATCCCTACTTCTACTCCAAAATATTTTTACAATTCTCTTCCTCTCATCCCTCAAGCACCCTCTATGCACTCTGCCACTCTCACTGCACTCAAAGATGGTTCTCTCCTTGCGATGTGGTTTGCAGGAAGTGGTGAGGGCAAACCTGATGTAGAGATTTATGGAAGTTTTTATAATCCCTCTACCAACACTTGGAGTGAGCCAAAAAGCTATCTCAATCGCTTCAAACTCAAAGAAGATTCCAAACAATTCATCAAAATGCTTGGCAATCCTGTGCTTTTTCGCTCCCCTAGTGGAGAGCTCCACTTCTTTGTCGTGGGTGTGAGCTTTGGTGGATGGGCAACAAGCAAAATCTATCACTATATCTCCAAAGATGAGGGGAAGAGTTTTACCTACAAACAACGCCTAGACTTAGGAATGCTTCTCAACCTCAGCCACCTTGTGCGAACCCAGCCTGTGGCACTGCAAGATGGAGGATTCTATCTTCCTATCTATCACGAACTTGCAGATAAATACCCTCTGATTGTGCGATTTGATGCGGAGGGCAATGTGCTTGAGCGTATCAAAACCACTTCACTCTCTGGTCAGCTTCAGCCTGCTATCATCCCTACAAGTCCAAGCGAATGTCTAGCAGTGTTTAGAAACTACTATGATAAACCTATGAATATGCAATACTGCTTTGATGGAGGGAAAAAGTGGGGAAGCCCAATCCCAAGTAACATCATCAATGAGGGCAATTCTATCGCTCTCTTTGGGATTGGCAAGGAGATTTTTCTAGTGCATAACACCAGAGAGAAAAACCCTAGCGAATCAAGAGGCACTCTAGTGCTTAGCCAGCTCATAGGTAATGCATGGAAGCAACTCGCCATCCTAGATGTCGCTCAAGGCACAAGAGAGAGGGGCAAAAGTGTAGAAGTCTCCTATCCAACAGCACTTAGCAATGGAGAATGGATAGACATCATCTACACTTATAATCGCTCCTCAATCTCTCACATCCGATTTAATACCCGATGGCTTAAGGAAAAACAATGACTTACAATACTTTGATTTTCTCAATTTCAATTTTTGCACTCTGCTCTTGGCTTTTGCAACGCACTAGGTTTTGCTTTGCCCTAAGTCTGCTAGTAGTTTTGCTCTGCAATCTCCCTTTTATCCTCTCTTTGAGCGTTACTCAGTGGCTTGATAGCCTCTGTGGTAACCCCAGCCTTTTCCTTGCTCTTCTCTCGCTTGGCTCGCTCCTCTCTCTTCCAAAAGCCCCACTTGCACTCTACTTTTTTCCCAGCTCTACCCCCCTACGCCTCAACATAAAGTCAAAAATATTTATTTTTGTCTTTGGTTTCATTCTCTTTTGGGGGAATATCAATTACCTATGGGGGTTTGATCCATTTAATGCTGGATTTTACACTCAGATCCTCATAGCTTTGGCAGTCGTGATTTTGGGATATTTTATCCAGCCTTATCTTGGGGTTTTGTTTCTACTCTCTTGTGTTGGCTACCTTATCAAGGGAGGCAATATCTTCTCCTTTATGTGTGATGCACTTGTATGGCTCTATGCTCTGCTCTCTTTGCTTTTAGCTCCATTTGTGAGAAAAGATCGTGCGAAATAGATTTATTATTGATGTGAGAAGCCCTAGAGAATATGCCTACTCTCACATCCCTCAAGCCCTCTCTTTCCCAGTGCTCAATGATCAAGAATATGAAGAGGTAGGAACCCTCTATCGTGCCAATACCTTTGAGGCAAAGCGAGTGGGAAGTATGTATATCTGTCAAAATATTGCAAAGCACCTCAAAAATGAAGAAATCTTTCACCCACGCAACAAACTCATTCTCTATTGTGCTAGAGGAGGACAGAGAAGTAAGAGCTTTTGGAGTATTCTCTCCTCTATTGGGTTTGATTGTGAAAGAATTGAGGGAGGATACAAATCCTATCGCAACGAGGTTTTAAACTACTTTTCCACTCCTCCTACTCAAAGCTTTATCACACTCTATGGCATGACAGGATGTGGGAAAAGTGAGCTTATAGAGCATTGCTCTTCTTGGAGTATTGATATTGAGGGGTTGAGCAAGCATTATGGCTCTAGCTTTGGGGATGAGGCAAATTCATTTGAAGGACAGCCGACAAATTCGATGTTTGAAAACCAGCTTTATGAAGAGCTTATGAGCAAACAAGGAGTGCTACTTGTAGAGGGGGAGAGCAAAAAACTTGGCAAGATCATCATCCCTACACCATTTTTTGAGAGTTATCACAATGGAGTGAGTGTGCAGGTTAGCTCAAGTTTGCAAAATCGCATCAAACGCATTGTAACAATGTATTCATCCATCAAAGAAGAGGATTTTCTCTCCTCACTCAACAAAATCAAGCCTTATATCAAAAAAGAATATTTTGAGGAGATTTTGACCGAGTGGAAAAAAAGAGATTGTGAAAAAATCGCAGAAATCTTACTAGAGAAATATTATGACAGGGTCTATCGCCAAAAGCCTTGCAAATATCAAATTAGCTCTGATGATCTCACAAAAGCCATAGAGGAGATAGAAGAGATTAGGAGCGAGATTCTCCGCCAAATCTAAGAAGTGCAGATCCCCAAGTCAGTCCTCCACCAAAAGCATCAAGCAAGAGCAAATCTCCTTTTGCAAGCTTGCCACTTTCATAAACTTCATTGATTGCCATAGGGATAGAGGCGGCTGAAGTATTGCCAAACTTATCTACCGTAACCACCACTTGATCACTGCTAAAATCCAGCATCTCTCCCACCGCAGAGATGATTCGTAGATTTGCTTGATGAGGGATGAAATATTTGACTTCTTTGGAGGCAATCGCGTTTTTTGTCAAAATATGCTCTACATCATTTGCCAAAGTCTTCACGGCAAGCTTAAAAGTCTCATTGCCTTTCATTTTGATAAACTGAAGATGGTTTGCCAAAGCTTCCACACTTGCAGGGGTGCGACTTCCACATGCAGGAGTGATAAGAAAATCACTATACTTTCCATTTGCACTAATATGCACATCTACAATCGCTTCATTGGGATCCTCAGTCGCACTCACTACTGAAGCTCCAGCCCCATCGCCAAAAAGCACACAAGTGCTTCTATCGCTAAAATCAAGCAAAGAACTGATTTTCTCACTTCCAATGATGAGGATGTTTTTGTACTCTCCGCTTTGGATAAATGCTTTTGCCATAGAGAGCAAATAAATATAACCCGTGCAAGCTGTTGTGATATCAAACGCAGGGACATTTTCGATTCCCAAATTATAAGAAGCGATACACGCAGTGGAAGGCATCCCGATATAGTCAGGACTAAGGGTTGCGACAATCACCATATCAATATCGCTTGGTTTAAGTCCAGCCCTCTTAATCGCTAGTTCTCCAGCTTTTGTAGCCAAATCACTTGTTGCCTCAGAATCTTCTGCAAAATAACGCGTCTTAATCCCTGTGCGTTTTGTAATCCACTCATCGCTTGTATCTACGATTTTTTCAAGATCGACATTACTCACACAGCGACTGGGCACATAAGAAGCGATGGATTTTAGTGAGGCATACAACATTTGACTTACTCCCTAATGGTTTCAAAAGAAGTTTTTATTTTATCGCAAACATCCGCATTGAGTGCATTGATTGCTTGATAAATTGCACATTCAATCGCTCTTGCATTGCTACTTCCATGGCTAATGATCACAGTCTTATTCACTCCAAGCAATGGGGCTCCGCCGTATTCGGAGTGATCTACTCTTGCCTTAAGAGAGCCAAAAGCCTTTCTCATCATCCCTGCTCCAAGCATACTTAGCCAAGATTTTTTGATCTCCTGCTTGAGTATTTTGCTCACCGCACTTGCTACACCCTCACTTGCTTTGAGCACAAGATTCCCAACAAAACCATCACACACAATCACATCGATACTGCCATCAAAGATATTTTTTCCTTCAACATTACCGATGAAGAAATCATATTTTTTTAGCAAAGAAAATGTTTCTTTGGTTAGCTCATTGCCCTTGATATCCTCTTCGCCATTGGAGAGCAATCCTACTCTAGGATTTTGCACCCCCATCACGCCTTTGGCATATTCATACCCCATCAAGGCAAAATCTACCAAATACTCAGGCTTGCAATCTGTGTTTGCTCCAGCATCAAGGATAAGGCTATATTTCCCCTCGATAGAGGTTGGCATCATTGTACAAATTGCTGGACGAGAAACACCTTTGATCCTTCCAAGTCGCAATGTTGCAAGGCTCATCGTTGCTCCACTATGCCCTGCTGAGACAATCGCATCTGCCTCACCTTCTTTTACAAGTTCCATTCCTACATAGATAGAGCTTTCCTTGCGTTTAGCAGAGCTTGATGCATGCTCTTCCATACGAATATAATCACTGCAGTGAATGACTTGGATTTTTGATTTGAACTCTTGTGGGATAAATTTCTCAATCTCAGAGCTATCTCCTACAATGATAGGGGAAAAATCTCTGTGTCTAAGTGCAGAAATCAGACCTTCTATAATGGGTTGCACCCCATAGTCTCCCCCCATTGCATCCAAAACAATTTTCATTGTTTATTAGTAGTTTCCTGAAAATTTATTGATTGTGTGAGGAAGTTTCCAGCTACCATCTTTATCTCTAATTGGCTTTGCCAAAGTGATTTTGTAATGTGTTCTTCTTTTAGCTGCTCTAGTTTTGCTCACTCTTCTCTTAGGTACTGCCATTTTTTTCTCCTTCTTTTATGTGATAATCCATTTTGATTGAGTTAATCTCGCTTTGCAAAATATACTCAAAATCAATAAAGCCATCAAAGAATTCGATAACATCAAAATCTGTCATCAAATCACTTTGGCTTTGTGTATCCCAAACACCATTTGAGATATACAAAACCAAAGACTCATCCAAAGCCTTTTGATACTCCTCACCACTTAAATCACAAACTAGAGTAATCTCTCCTCCCAAGCGTGCCTTAATCTCAAAGAGTTTAGAGGAGATTCGACTAACCTCTCCACTGAAAACTACCCCCTCACTCTCAAGAGAAAAACTCTTTGGAGTGGCAGTAATTTTTTTAAACTCGATTTTCACTTAGAGAATCTCGTGCCCATCAAAGAAGAATGCCACCTCATTCTTTGCATTCTCCAAACTATCGCTCCCATGCACAGCATTAGCCTCAATACTCTGTGCAAAATCAGCTCTAATCGTGCCTTTATCCGCTTCTTTTGGATTGGTTGCGCCCATAAGCTCGCGGTTTTTAAGCACGGCATTTTCTCCCTCAAGCACCATCACAACCACAGGACCACTACTCATAAACTTCACCAAATCTGCATAAAAAGGGCGATCTTTATGAACTGCATAAAAATCCTCAGCTTGCTTGGTGCTTAGATGAAGTTTTTTCATCCCTGCAATTCTCAAACCATTGCTTTCAAAACGATCAATAATTTTTCCAATAAAACCTTTTGCTACGGCATCAGGCTTGATGATTGATAATGTCTGCTCCATAGAACTCCATTGCTAAAACAAAATTAAATTTATGATTATATCGCTTAATTGGGCGAGTTTTGAGAAAAATTATAAAAAAGAGGGGAAAATATTTGCTTACCCACAAGGGGTAAGACTTATTTAGCAAACTGGATGTGTTCCATCTCTTAGATCTGCACCAATAGAATCGCGGCTTACAGTTCCTACCGCACTCCATACAATGCATCCATCTGTTGGGCAAGCACTTGCACATGCAGGCTCATCATTGTGTCCTACACACTCAACGCACTTGTCAGGATACACATAGTATGTCCCTGTTCCCTCTGGATTATCATCATCATCTACAATCGCACTTACTGGGCACTCATCGATACAAGAACCACAAGCAATACAAATATCAGTAATCTTTACAGACATTTTGTTCTCCTTTTGGATTTTCAGGTTTAGATTCTCATTTTGAACCTGATCGTGAGTATAGCCAAAGTTTATAGAAGTTTTAGGATTTTTTATACTTTTTCTTTGAGTTTTTTATCATTTTTTATATTTTTGTGAGAAGCACCCCCTCCCCCTTTTCTTATATATTTAATGTTTAGAATTTCAAGAAGTCCTTGATCGCCTCTACCTTATCTGTCTTCTCCCAGCTAAACTCGGGCAATTCTCTTCCAAAATGCCCATAAGCCGCTGTCTTCCGATAAATTGGGCGGAGCAAGTCAAGACTTTGGATGATCCCTTTTGGAGTAAGATTGAAGACATTTTTCACGCACTCACAGATCTTGCTATCTTCTACTTTTCCTGTGCCATGAGTATTGACAAGGATTGAAACTGGCTCAACCACACCAATAGCATAAGCCACTTGCACAGTCGCCTTCTCACACACTCCACTTGCTACAAGATTTTTAGCTACATATCTTCCTGCATAAGCTCCGCTTCTATCTACTTTACTAGGATCTTTTCCACTAAATGCTCCTCCACCATGAGGACAGCTACCACCATAAGTATCTACGATGATTTTTCTTCCTGTCAATCCTGCATCTCCCTGAGGACCACCGATGATGAATTGCCCAGTTGGATTGACAAAGTAGCGAATATCGCCTTTGAGGTATTCTTGAGGAATGTATTTATATACAATCTCTTCAATCACTGCATCACGGATGTGCTGTTGGCTTACTTCTGGAGAATGCTGGGTAGAGATTACAATCGTATCAATCCCCACAGGTTTGCCATCTACATACTTGATAGTTACTTGAGATTTTCCATCAGGACGCAAGAAAGGGAGTGTGCCATCCTTTCTCTTCTGAGCAAGTCCAAAGGTAAGTTGGTGGGCTAGGTGGATTGGCAAAGGCATAAGCACATCAGTTTCCCTACAAGCATAGCCAAACATCAATCCTTGATCTCCTGCTCCAATCTCTCCATCCTCTCTATCTACACCTTGATTGATATCAGGGCTTTGCTCTCCTACGCCATTGAGAATCCCTGCACTTTTGTAATCAAAGCCATAAAGTGCATCGGTATAACCAATATCTCTGACTACCTCTCTTGCGATCTCTTGCATAGGAGCATAAGTGCTAGTCTTAAGCTCTCCTGCGATCACACAAAATCCATTGGATACCAAAGTCTCACAAGCCACCCTAGCCTTTGGATCACGCTCGATGATATAGTCCAAAATCGCATCGCTGATTTGATCAGCCATCTTATCTGGATGTCCCTCAGTTACAGATTCTGAAGTAAAGAGAAATTCATTTTTCATTGAAAACACCTCGTATTTGAAATTTTTTGCATTCTATCCTATTTTTGATAAAGTTTTTGCTCATTTTTGCGTTTGTTAATCATTTTGCACTTATAATTCCACTTAGTAGTTGATAAAAATTATCATCTATGAATTTTTATACTTACAAAGGATTAAATATGCTAGTAACAAAAAAAGCTCCTGATTTCACAGCTACAGCTGTTCTAGGAAACAATCAAATCGTTGAGGATTTCCAACTCTCCAAAAATCTTGGAAAAAATGGCGCGGTTCTTTTCTTCTGGCCAAAAGATTTTACTTTTGTATGCCCTTCAGAGATTATTGCTTTTGATAAGAGAGTAAAAGACTTTGAAGCAAAAGGGTTTAGTGTCATTGGTGTGTCAATCGATTCTGAGTTTGTTCATCTTGCATGGAAAAACACACCAATCGAGCAAGGTGGTATCGGACAAGTGCAGTTCCCAATGGTAGCTGATCTTACAAAAGAGATTTCAAGAGATTATGATATCCTCTTTGGAAATGCTGTGGCTTTGAGAGGTTCATTCCTCATTGATCGCAATATGATCGTTCGCCACGCAGTCATCAACGATCTCCCACTTGGAAGAAATGTCGATGAAATGATCAGAATGGTAGATGCATTACTATTCTTTGAAGAGTATGGTGAGGTTTGCCCTGCTGGATGGCACAAAGGTGACAAAGGGATGAAAGCCAATCCAGAAGGTGTAGCAGAATATCTCAAAAACAACGCCGATAAGCTCTAATCCCTTATTTTAGGGGGTGGGATACTTTTGATTAAAATATTTTTTATATT
>DXDJ01000039.1 GCA_019115525.1 Candidatus Helicobacter avistercoris
TTACATTTGATATTGATGCAAACGGGATCCTTACTGTAAGTGCAAAAGATAAAAACACAGGAAAATCTCAAGAGATCAAAATCAGTGGATCAAGCGGTTTGAGTGATAGTGAGATTGAAAAAATGGTCAAAGATGCTGAGCTTCACAAAGAAGAAGATATGAAGCGAAAAGAAGTCATTGAGCTAAGAAATCAAGCTGACTCTATGGCTCACCAAACTCAAAAAATGCTTGATGAGAACAAAGCAAATGTAGGCAATGCTGATGAGATCCAAAAAGCAATCGATGAGCTAAAAGAAGTAGCAAAGAATGAAAATGCAAGCAAAGAGGAGATCCAATCAAAGCTTCAAGCTCTTAGCCAAGTAGCTCAAAATCTTGCTCAAAGTGCTCAAGCAAACGCTCAGGCTGGAGCAACTCAAAGCAAAAAAGATGATGATGTCATCGATGCAGAGGTAGAGTAATCTCCTCTTCCCCTTTGGGGAATTGATCTGCCCCCTTTTTTAATTTCACCTCTTTCATTTCAAGTTTATTTTTGCTTTACATCATCTAGCACCAATACTAGGATATACAGATACGATCTTAAAAACCCATTCTAAAATTTCCTTCACTCAAGAACCTTCTAGCAAAGGATTGTGTTTTGGCATAGCACTCTTTAAAACTCTTTTTGCTAAAATCCCAAAAAAACAAAATAAGGAAAATTATGAATCGAATTCAAGAGGCAATCGAGGCATTTAAAAATGGTGAAATGCTTATTGTTATGGATGATGAGGATAGAGAGAATGAGGGAGATTTGGTTTATGCAGGGATTTTTAGCACACCTGAGAAAGTAAATTTTCTAGCTCAAGAGGCTAGGGGATTGATTTGTGTCTCAATTACTCAAGACTTGGCAGATAGACTTGATCTGACACCAATGGTGGCAAATAATGATTCTGCCCATCATACGGCTTTCACAGTTTCAATCGATGCAAAAGAGGCAAGCACAGGGATTTCAGCTTATGAGAGAGATATGACGATTTCTTTGATGTGTGATTCCTCTTCAAAACCTTCAGATTTTGTTCGACCAGGGCATATTTTCCCACTTATTGCCAAAGAAGGAGGAGTACTTGTAAGAACAGGGCATACAGAGGCAAGTGTAGATCTCTGCAAACTTGCGGGACTTGCGCCTGTGGCGGTGATTTGTGAGATTATGAAAGAGGATGGAAGTATGGCAAGAAGAGGGGATAAATTCCTCTTTGACTTTGCCAAAAAGCATAATATCAAAACCTTATATGTTTCAGATATTGTGGAGTATCGCTTAAAGTATGAGAATCTTGTGAGATTGCAAAATAGAGGAGAGGGGAGTTTTTGTGGGATTGAGTGTGAGAAATATGAATTTGTCGATCATCTAGGCTATAGCCATCTTGCTTTTGGTTTTGCAAATCCAAGCAAGATCCCCAATGTTAGATTTCATAGTATGGGGGGAGATATAGAGCTTTTGAGCGATGAGAGAGGATATGAGATATTGCAGAAGTCTTTGAAGAGATTGAGAGATAGTGGAGGGTATCTTGTGTGCCTACACCCAACGCATAAGGGGGAGCAAAGAAGCTTTGGAATCGGTGCGCAGATTCTTAAAGTTTTGGGTGTGAGTGATTTTGTGCTTTTAAGTTCAAGTGTTGAAAAAGAATTTGCAGGACTTGGTGGCTTTGGAGTCAATCTGATAGAAGTTGAAGTGCTTTAAATGGTGGAGAATAGCGGGTTCGAACCGCTGACCCCAACGCTGCCAGCGTTGTGCTCTCCCAACTGAGCTAATTCCCCAAACACGAATTGCAATTATACGCAAAATTCCCTAGACTTTAGAATAAAATGTGATAAACCACTTAAGGAGAAAGAATGTTAGTGTTGGTAACAGGGGCTTCTGCAGGTTTTGGAGAAGCGATTGCAAGAAGGTTTGTCAAAGAAGGGCATCAAGTGATCTTAATTGCTCGAAGAGAAGAGAGATTGCAAAAACTTCAAGAGGAGTTGGGAAATGCCTGTCTTAAGATCATCGCTTGTGATATTGCCAAAATCGAGATGATAAAAGAAGGATTGAGCGAGTATGCCTCAAAGATAGATGTCTTAATCAATAATGCAGGTTTAGCCCTTGGTGTAGAGCCTTTTAATGAGTGCTTAAAAGAAGATTTTGAAGAGATGATAGAGACAAATATTTTAGGAGTTGTGCGTTTAACTCATTATCTTTTGCCCTTTATGGTTTCAAGAGGAAGTGGGCATATTATCAATCTTGGCTCCATTGCGGGAAATTATCCATACCCAGGCGGAAATGTTTATGGAGGAACAAAGGCATTTTTGAAACAATTTTCACTTAACCTTAGAGCAGATTTGGTTGATAAAAATATTCGAGTGAGTAATATTGAGCCTGGACTTTGTGGAGGAAGTGAGTTTTCAATCGTGAGATTTAAAGGTGATAGACAAAGGGCAGAAGAACTTTATAAAAATACCCATCCTCTAATGCCAGAAGACATTGCTGAGAGTGTGTTTTGGTGTGCAAATCTTCCATCTCACATCAATATCAATTCTATTGAATTGATGCCCACAACTCAAGCTTTTTCACCCTTTAGAGTGCACAAACAATAATCTCAATTCAAAAACCTATCAACTTAGGGGGAAATGATTTAATAGAGCCCCGACTATCCTCAGGGGGATAGAGGATAGTCTAAGATTAAGACTAAAGGAGACACTTAATGAAAAAAATATCAACACCTCAAAAACCTAAAAATAAATATCTAGGAGTTTAAAAACTTCAAGGTGTATTGTAAGGCTCTATGATGCCCTCAACCCTCTAACACCACAAAGAGAGTGAAGGCATCAGTAAACCTTATATTCCTAGCCCAAAGGCTAGGAAATGGGATTATTGAGCTTTTTGCTCAGTTTTGTTTGTATCTGTTTTTTCTTCAGAACTTGTATTTTCTTGAGATGGTTGCTCTTGAGGTTTCTCATCACTGACCTTTAGTGGTGCAATTTTAGTTTTGATAGCGCTAATAGGAGTATATCCATTACTCTC
>DXDJ01000040.1 GCA_019115525.1 Candidatus Helicobacter avistercoris
CTACTTCTCCTGCATTCTTCCAATCCTCTATTACTGCACTTTTGCATACTTCTTGATATGTCCAACAATACAAAAGGGTTGCATACTCTTCTCTCTCTCCCTGAATGTTTTTAGATGTTTATTCAAATGGAGAAAAGAATCTAGCCTAAAAGCATCTCTCTTTAGACCCATTTTTAGATGAGATACAAAAGGGCAGAAAAGTGCCAAAGGTGTTTGGGGTTTTACATAAGAAATGTATTTTTTGGATCATTTAGTGAAGCAATCTTACTAAATTACTCATCTTTAGAATCTCAAATTGGGAACACCCTTTGCTTCACTAGATACAAAATTTTCCAAAGGAGTGCTGACTATGAGAAAGGAATCTCTAAAAAGCCTAATACTTTTTCTACTTTTTGCCCTTACACTTCAGGCACAAAAAATTGGAGAGATTGCCAATATCGTGGGTGTGAGAGACAATCAGCTTATTGGCTATGGTCTTGTTGTAGGACTAAATGGCACAGGAGACAAATCCGCATCTAAATTCACAATGCAAAGCATTGCCAATATGCTTGAATCTGTAAATGTCAAAGTCTCCCCCAATGATATCAAATCCAAAAATATCGCAGCAGTTATGGTTACAGCGACACTCCCTGCGTTTGCAAAGCAGGGGGATAAGCTAGATATCGTGGTATCCTCTATTGGAGATGCAAAGTCTATTACTGGAGGGACATTGCTTATGACTCCACTGACTGCAGTGGATGGGAATATTTATGCACTTGCACAAGGGGCGATTACCCAAGGAGAGAGCGGAAATGCTCTTGCTGGAAATGTGCTAAGTGGGGCAACAGTGGAGCGAGAAGTAAGCTATGATCTCTACAACAAAACCCAAGCAATCCTTAGCCTAAAATCCTCAGATTTCCAAAATGCAATCAAAGTCCAAAAAGTTCTCAATAGCGTGTTTGGTGAAAATATTGCAAAAGCTGTGGATTCTAGAACGATCAAAGTTAGCAAACCCCAAAACCTAAGTATGATCGAGTTTTTGGCTCTTGTGCAAGAGGTTGAAGTCAATTACTCTATGAAAGAAAAAATCATTGTCGATGAAAGAAGTGGAACAATCATTGCCGGAGTGGGGATCACCATCGAGCCAATTGTCATCACTCATGGAGGATTGACTATCAAAATCACAGAAGAGAAGATCAATGATCCAAAATCCATCGAGCTAGGCAATGGCTTAAGCCTGAGTGCCAATCAAGGAATCATCTCAACAAATGGGAAAAAACCTACAATCTCTAATATTGTCAGAGCATTGCAAAAAATGGGTGCAACTCCCAAAAACATCATCTCAATCCTCAGTGCAATGAAGCAAAGTGGTGCAATCAGTGCAGATCTTGAAATCGTCTAAGGAGAAAAAATGAAAATGGACACAAGCTTGGCAATCCAAAGCTATCAAAATACCAAAACACCAAAGATACAAAATACAAGCGATGATGCTAAGCTCAAAGAACAGACAGATGCCTTTGAGGCATTGCTTCTTAAAACAATGCTTGCAACTGCAATCAAAAACGAAGATCCACTCTATCCCAAACAAGCAGGAAGCGATGTGTATCACTCCATGTATCTTGATACTCTCTCAGAGAGTTTGAGCGGAAGCTTTGGGTACAGTGAGTTATTGCTAGGGTATCTAAAAGAACAGCAAGCAGGAAAGAGATAATGCAAGAGATTTCTCAAGAGCTTTTGCACAATCTCTCAAGTCAAGATAAGCAAACTTTCCTCTCTACTCTTGGTGAGCTAATCGAGCAGATTGATGAAGCACAAAAAGACTTTGTAGGGCTAAAGAGTCTTTTTGAGGGGGTGCTTGAGGTTTTGCCTCAGGCTGTATGGGTGCTCAATGAGAGCAATGAGTTTTTTTACTACAATTCTCAAGCTTACAAAATCTCCAAAATCCTAGAAAATATTTTGCCTATCAAAGATAGTCTTGAAGTGGAGTTTGAGAGGAATTTTTATCTACTCCAAAGCTCTATTGTAGGGGATAAGCAAGTCATCACAGCGACTAATATCACAGATCAAAAACGCCAAGAGCGACTTGCTTCAATGGGGCAAGTTTCAGCTCATTTGGCACATGAGATTCGCAATCCAGTAGGATCTATCTCGCTTCTTAGCTCTGCACTTCTTAAGCGTGTGGATGTTGGAAGCAAAAGTATGGTTTATGAAATAAAAAAGGCAATCTATCGAGTAGAAAGTATCATCAAAGCAACTTTGATGTTTAGCAAGGGGGTTATGCCTCAAAAAGCTTTCCACTCTCTAGAAAGTATTCAAGAAAATACCCAAGAGATACTCAACTATACCAACTGCACAAAACCATATAGGCTGGATTTTGATTTTCCCAAAGAGGCTCAGATATGGTGTGATATTGATTTGCTTGTGATCGTGCTTCAAAATTTTCTCTCCAATGCGATTGATGCAATCGAAGAGGGAGAGTGTGAAGAGGGTGAAATCAAAATTGCCTACAAAGAAGATGAGCAATCTTATATTTTTGCAATCAGTGATAATGGGAAAGAGATTAAAGATAGTTCAATTTTGTTTGAACCTTTTAAGACTACAAAGCTCAAAGGCACAGGATTGGGGCTTGCACTCTGCAAGCAAATCATAGAAGCACATGAGGGAAGTATCGAGTTTCTTACATTTCCCAAAACTTTTATACTCAAAATTTCAAAGTAAATCAATCGCTTTAAACTAGTTAGATAGAATTTCCAAACGATAAAAACTATCGTTTAGGAGGTTATTATGAAAACTATTGAAGCATTGAAGCAAATTCAGGCAGACAGCATTGTGTTTTTTATGAAAACACATAATTATCACTGGAATGTAAAGGGAGCAAATTTCCCACAAATCCACTCTGCAACGCAAGAGATTTATGAGAATTTTGCAGAGATCTTTGATGATGTCGCAGAGAGAATCATCCAGCTAGGTGGAGTGCCTTATGTAACGCTTGCAGATTCTCTTAAGGCAAGCAAAATCACAGAAGAGAGCAAGCAGAGTTTTGTTGCAAATGAAGTGCTTGATGGGGTTTTGAAAGATTATAAATACTTCCAGAGTGCTTTTGAAGAGCTTTCAAGGATTGCCGATGAGAGTGGAGATAGGGTTACAGCAGGGTTTGCAGATGAAAAAGTGGGACATTTGCAAAAGGGGATTTGGATGCTCAACGCACAAAGGGCATAAAAGAAGAGGCTTTAAGCCTCTTTGAAAGCTCCATAATTCATCAATTTCTCATATCGTTTTGAAAGGAAATCTTCATTACTTTTGATTTCATCAAGAGCTTGCAGGAAATATTCTCTAATAGCTTTTGCTGCTTCTTCTTTGTTTCGATGTGCTCCAGAGAGAGGTTCTGGGACAATATCATCGATGAGTTTGCACTCTTTGAGATCTTTTGCAGTGATTTTCATTGCTTTCATTGCAGACTCGATTTTGCTTGGATCATTCCAAAGAATAGCTGCACACCCCTCTGGAGAAATAACACTAAATACAGCATAGCTCATCATTGCAAGTCGATCAGCCACAGCGATTGCCAAAGCACCTCCACTTCCACCTTCTCCAATAATGATTGAAATTGTTGGGACTTTTAAGTCGGCAAATTCTTGCAAGTTTTTTGCAATCGCTTCGCTCTGCCCTCTCTCTTCAGCACCAATCCCTGGATAAGCTCCAGCAGTATCTACAAGCATTAAGATTGGGATTTCAAACTTCTCGGCAAGTTTTGCAGCTTTTAGGGCTTTGCGATAGCCCTCAGGGTTTGGCATACCAAAATTTCTCTCTAGTTTGTTTTTTGTTCCTCTTCCCTTTTCTTCTCCAATGACCATCACCTTTTGTCCTTGGATATATCCCAAAAAGCAAACAATAGCTTTGTCATCTTTGAAGTGTCTATCTCCGCTAATCTCACATTTATCTGTAAGAAGCAAATCAATATAATCCATTGCATAAGGGCGATCAGGGTGGCGAGCGATTTGCATTTTTTGATAATCACTCATATTGGAGTAGAGCTTTTGAGTCTCTTTCTGCAAAGTTTGCTCTAAGATTTCTTGTGCGTGAGTATCACCCTTAAGTTTTGCAGAATCAATCTCATCTTGAATATTTTTGAGCTTTTGCTCAAAATCCAAATAAACAGCCATTGATTAGACTTTCTTGAAGATTACAACTCCATTGGTTCCTCCAAAACCAAAGGAATTGCTCATTACAGCCTCGATTTTTGCTTCTCTTGCAACATTTGGGATATAGTCAAGATCGCATTCAGGATCAGGATTTTCTTGATTGATTGTTGGAGGGAGGATACCTTTTTGCATTGCTGTGATGGAGATAACAGCCTCAATCGCTCCAGCAGCACCCAAACAATGTCCGATTTGCCCTTTTGTAGAGCTAACAGATGGGACATTTTCCTTCCCACCAAAGACAGATTTGAGAGCCAAAGTCTCATATAAGTCATTGTAGTAAGTACTTGTCCCATGAGCATTGATATAATCAGGCTTGATCTTTGCCATATCAAGTGCGGCTTTCATCGCTCGATATGCACCCTCACCTTGAGGAGCTGGAGTGGTGATATGGTTTGCATCTCCACTCTCACCAAAACCTACAACTTCAGCATAGATAGTCGCTCCTCTAGCTTTAGCACTCTCATATTCTTCAAGCACCAATGCTCCTGCACCCTCACCCATAACAAATCCACTTCGCTCTTTGTCAAATGGTCTAGAAGCTTTGGTAGGCTCATCATTTCGATCACATAGTGCTTTCATCGCCGCAAATCCACCAATCCCTACTGGACAGATTGAAGATTCTGCACCGATGACTAGCATTTTATCTGCGCCCCCTAGCATAATGGTTTTTGTAGCTTCAGAGATTGCGTGAGTCCCAGCTGCACAAGCTGTAACACTTGCTAAATTTGGTCCTTTAAGTCCAAACTCAATAGAAGTAAATCCTCCAAGCATATTTACAAGTGCTGAGGGGATGAAAAACGGAGTAATTCTTCTTGGACCCTTTTGCTCACAGACAATAGAGTTTTTCTCGATATTTCCTAGTCCTCCAATCCCAGCTCCAGAGCTTACACCAAAGCGATCAGAAAGACTCTCATCGCATTTCCCATCACTGCCAAGCAATCCACTATCAAACATCGCTTCTTTTGAGGCTTTGAGTGCGATTTGGATAAATCGATCTGCTTTTTTTATCTCTTTTGCATCAAGCACTTCTTCAGGGTTGAAATCCGTAATCTCTCCTGCAATCTGCACAGGAAAATCACTCGCATCAAAGCATGAAATTCTTTTAATCCCACAATTTCCTTCTACAATGGATTTAAAAGAACTTTCTCTAGTAAGACCCAATGAATTGATCATTCCAAGACCTGTTACAACAACGCGACGCATTTTTTCTCCTTAAGTTATTCCCCAAGAGGGGAAGTTAATATGTTTTACTTTTTGCTATCAATATAAGCTACAACATCACCCACAGATGTGATCTTCTCAGCATCTTCATCAGGGATTGATACACCAAGCTTCTCTTCAAGCTCCATAATCAACTCAACAACATCAAGAGAATCTGCATTGAGATCATCAACGAATTTTGATTCCATCTTTACTTCATCAGCACTTACTCCAAGTTGCTCAACAACAATTGCTTTTACGTCATCAAATGTAGCCATACATTCTCCTTGTTCTTTGATTTTTTGACTAAGCGGTGAATTTTAACCAAAAATCTTTTAAAACTCACCAAATTTTGCTTACATATACAATCCACCATTGACTTTTAGCACTTCTCCAGTGATATAAGAAGAGCTATCTGAGAGTAAAAACGCCACACTCTCTGCAATTTCTTTCCCCTCACCAAATCGTGCTAGAGGGATGTTTTTGATGTAATAGTCTTTGATTTCTTCTTTGAGTTCTGCTGTCATATCTGTTCTAATAAATCCTGGAGTAACACAATTAAATCTAACATTCCTACTTGCACCCTCATAAGCAAATGACTTGCTCATTGCAATCATTCCACCCTTACTTGCTGCATAGTTTGTTTGTCCAGCATTTCCTCTCTCTCCAATGATTGAAGCGATATTGACCACGGCTCCTCTTCTTTGTTTGCTCATTACTTTGAGTGCTTCACGACATCCAACAAAACAAGACTTGAGGTTTGCATCAATCACACCCATAAACTCTTCAGTCTTCATTCTAAGGGCAAGCTTATCATTGGTGATACCTGCATTATTGACCAGATAGCTAAGCTCTCCATCGCACTCAACAATCGTGCTAATTGCTTGAGTAAAAGCCTCTTCATCTGTTGCATCAAAGCAAATTGTTGCAGCTACTCCGCCATTATCTGTGATTTCTTTTTGGAGTGCATCTGCAAGCTCAGGTTTTGATCGATAATTGATCCACACCTTTAGCCCATATCCAGCCAAAACTCTTGCAATATCTGCACCAATACTTTTGCTTGCACCAGTAATCAAAACATTTTTTCCACTAAAACGCATTTTTGCTCCTAATAAAAATTAAAAACAAAATAGTATCTAAAACAATAAAAAATAAAAAGGGGAGAAAAAGAAAGAAGCCACCCCAAAAGGGGAGGTAAGCATCTTAGAGTCTTGACTCGTAGCGTCGCAACATATAAAGACGCTTGAGCATTTTTTTCTTAGCGTTAATCTTTTGCTTTTTGCGTTTTTCAGTATTAGATTCAAAAAATCTTCTTGCTCGACACTCTGTAACTACAAGGTTTCGATCAGTTTGTTTCTTGAACTTTCTGTAACCCTCATCAAAAGACTCGTTTTCACGCATTTTAATGCCTGGCATAAAATCACCACCGTTTCGTTTTTGATTTTCACTTCTAAAAAAGTGAAGTGCTAATTTTAGTCAATTTTTTCATTTTTCTCTTCCAAATTTCTCAAACCTTCATTATAATTACGCTTTTGCTTCAAAATGTGTGTCCATAGCTCAGCTGAATAGAGCAACAGGTTGCGGTCCTGTAGGTCGGGGGTTTGAATCCCTCTGGGCATACCATTCTTTAGGATTCTTCAAGGTTTTATCAGATGAGATTTTTCGGTTTTGTTTTTTCACTTTTTTATTTATCAATTCACTTCAAGCACAAGATAAGACTCAAAAAGCCTTTGAGATTTTGAGCGATGTTTTGCAATTTTTACCTGCACTTTCTGCTTCTTACTCTTTGGCAATCAAGGATTATGAAGGGTTAAAGGAACTTGCTATTGGTTTTGGAACAACCATAGGAGTAACACTTATTAGCAAAGCTTCTTTGAATGCACTTGCAAAAAAATATCCACAAAAGCTTCAAATCGCTCTGCGTCCTAATCATGCTAATTATGAGGGATTTCCTTCTGGACATACTTCATCAGCTTTTAGTGCAGCAGGGTATATGCAAAGACGCTATGGCTGGAAATGGAGAGTTCCTATGAGTCTTTTGGCTACTCTTACGGGGATCTCAAGAGTGGTGGCAAACAAGCGTACGCCAGTGCAAGTTATTGCAGGAGCAATGCTTGGGTTTGGTGTTAGCTATCTTGTAGCTTCAAGATACATAGATCCTAGCATAGATAGAATCTCTTTTAAACACAGCAAAGACATACGCCAAAGAGAGGCATACTCTCTTAGCTATGCTCATTCTTTTTAGGAGTTATTTTAGGATTCTTGGCAGAGTAATTCCTCTTTGCCCTTGGTATTTTCCAGCCTTGTCTTTATAACTTGTTTCACATGCCTCATCTCCTTGCAAGAAAAGCACTTGAGCAATCCCCTCATTGGCATAAATCTTTGCAGGAAGTGGGGTTGTGTTTGAAATCTCGATTGTGATATGCCCTTCAAATTCAGGTTCAAATGGAGTTACATTGACAATGATTCCACATCTTGCATAAGTGCTTTTTCCCAAGCAGATTGCTAGCACATCTCTGGGGATTTTGAAATACTCCACAGTTCTGGCAAGAGCAAAAGAATTTGGAGGGACAATACAGACATCCCCCTTAAAATCTACAACATTGTTAAAATCGAAGTTTTTGGGATCTACTACGGTGCTGTTAATATTTGTGAAGATTTTAAATTCATCGCTTACTCTAATATCATAACCATAACTGCTCAGTCCATAGCTCACCACGCCACTTCCGATTTGTTTTTCACAAAATGGCTCAATCATTTTGTGTTTTTCACTCATTTCTCTAATCCAAAAATCTGATTTTAGACCCATTGTTTTTCCTTAATTGTGATGTTTATGATTTTAAATATGCTATGATAGCAAACTTATAGCCTCTCATCTCTCAAGAGAGCAAATCTTGCAAAATAAAGGTTGTGATTATGAATTTCAAAGAAGTTGAAAAGCTTATTGATATTTTTTCAAAAAACTCAATTTCAAGCATTTTTGTAAAAGAAGGTGATTTTGAAATCCACCTAGAAAAAAACGCTCCAGTATCTCAAGCACCTCTTAGCATAGCCCCTGCTGTGTCTTCAGTTCCTGTTGCTCCTAGTACTCCTGCTCCTGTTGTGCAAGAGAGTACAAGTAGTGTTGCAGAAGGTGTATTTATCGAATCTCCTATGGTAGGGACTTTTTATCGCTGTCCAGCTCCAAACTCTGCTCCTTATGTTAATGTAGGAGACAAAATCAAAAAAGGACAGATTATTGGGATTGTTGAAGCGATGAAGATTATGAATGAGATTGAAGCAGATTTTGATTGCAAGATTGTTGAAATTGTCGCTAGCGATGCTCAACCTGTTGAGTTTGGAACACCTTTGATAAAAGTTGAGAAAATCTAAATGAAAAAAATCAAAAGAATCTTGATTGCCAATCGTGGCGAGATTGTTTTGCGTGCAATTCGCACGATCCAAGAAATGGGAAAAGAGGCTATTGCTGTTTATTCCACAGCAGATAAAGATGCACATTATCTTGATGTAGCTGATGCAAAAGTATGTATTGGAAGAGAAAAATCAAGCGAGAGCTATCTAAATATCCCTGCAATTATTAGTGCTGCTGAGCTTTTTGAAGCTGATGCGATTTTCCCAGGATATGGGTTTTTGAGTGAAAATCAACAATTTGTTGAGATTTGCAAACACCACGACATCGAGTTTATTGGCCCAAGCTCTGAGGTAATGAATCTTATGAGCGATAAGTCTCAAGCAAAAGATGTGATGAGAGAAGCTGGTGTGCCAGTGATTATGGGAAGCGATGGGGCATTAAAAGATTTGGAAGAGGCAAAAAAAGTCGCACAAGAAATCAGCTATCCTGTCATCATCAAAGCCGCTGCTGGTGGGGGCGGAAGAGGGATGAGAGTGGTAGAGAGCGAAGAGATGCTTGCCAATGCCTATCTAGCAGCAGAGAGTGAAGCTCTCAGTGCATTTGGTGATGGCACGATCTATATGGAAAAATTTATTAAAAATCCAAAGCATATTGAAGTGCAGATTTTGGCAGATAAACATGGCAATGTTGTGCATATTGGAGAGAGAGATTGCTCTGCTCAAAGACGACAACAAAAACTTATCGAAGAAGCCCCAGCGGTGGTATTGAGTGAAGAAGTAAGAGAGAGATTACTTCAGACTGCAGTCAAGGCTGCTAAACATATCGGATATGTAGGTGCTGGGACATTTGAGTTTTTGCTTGATGCAAACAATAAAGATTTTTATTTTATGGAGATGAATACACGACTTCAAGTTGAGCATACTGTAAGTGAAATGATTAGCGGACTTGATTTGGTGGAGTGGATGATAAGAATTGCCGAGGGTGAAAAGCTACCAAGTCAAGAAGAAATCACTTTTAATGGCCATTCTATTGAGTGTAGAATCACCGCAGAAGATCCTAAGAAATTCTTCCCTTGCCCAGGGAAAATCACCACTTGGATCGCTCCAGGGGGTGCACATGTCAGACTTGATACTCAAGCATATTGCAATTATGTTGTGCCAATGTTTTATGACTCAATGATTGGCAAGCTTGTTGTATGGGCAGAGAGTAGAGAAAAAGCAATCAAAAGAATGCATCGTGCATTAAAAGAGTTTAAAGTCGAGGGGATCAAAACAACAATCCCTTTCCATATTGAAATGATGGAAAATCAAGATTTCAAACAATCCAAAATCCATACAAAGTATCTTGAACAGCACCTTCAATGAAAATCAACAATTCCACTCAATATGAAACGATCAAATTAGTTTCTCAAAAGCCCCAAAATCATGGGGCAAAATCTACCCAAGCTTCAGATCAGCCATCTCAAGAAGTGGCTCAAAAACCCTTCGTAGATATTAAGATCCTAAACTCTCAGGTTGCACAAGTGCAGGAATTGCAAAAGTATTTAGGAGAAACGCAAAAAAAGCATGGAGAATTGATGTTGAGAGTTGAGGGTGAACGATCTCCAGAGATTGAGAAAAAGATCCGCAATCTTGAATTAAAAATTGGCGAAATGCTCAAAAAAAGCCTAACTCAAAGTCAAGATTTTGAGACACTCCCCTCACTTTATCGCACACTTTTGCAAAGCTACAAAACAAAAGATTATGACAAAATAGAAGCACTTCTTTCTCAAACCCAAAACAAACTTCACTACCTTTTGGAAAAATTTGAAAATGAAATTTCAAGCACTTTTCCTCAAGGTGCGATGGATTTTGATCCTAAGAAAGTCAAAAATTCTTTCTTCCCCCAATCCCACAATCCTGCAAAACTTTCTTTAGAATGCTTAGTCTAAATCCTTATAGCACTCAATTGATTGAAGAAGATGATATTGAGGCTGTTGCTCAAGTTCTTAGAGGGGCGACTCTAACCCAAGGTGAGCAGACTGAGATTTTTGAAAAGGAATTGGCTGAGTATTTGGGAGTGAAGTATGTCTTGACTTTTAATTCTGCTACTTCTGCTCTTTATTGTGCATACAAGGCTTACAATCTTGCAGATAGTGAAGTTATCACTACACCTATAAGCTTTGTAGCTACTTGCAATATGCTTTTAGAAAATGATGCAAAGCCTATTTTTTGCGATATCAAAAGTGATGGAAATATCAATGAAGAGAAGATTGCTTCTTTGATCACTCCCAAAACCAAAGCAATTGTTAGTGTGGATTATGCAGGGAAAAGCGTAGAAATTGAGAAGATAAAAGCAATTGCACAAGAACATAATCTAATTTGGATTTCAGATAGTTCTCATAGCTTTGGTGGCGAGTATAAGGGGGAGAAGATTGGAGGATTTGCAGATAGCACGATTTTTAGTTTTCATCCTCTAAAACCTCTTACAACAGGTGAGGGCGGGGCGTTGGCAACAAATGATGAAAATATTTATAAGAGAGCCAAACTGATCCGCTCTCATGGTGTTGTGAAAAAAACTTTATGGAATAGTGAAGTAAGTGAGAGTGGATTTAATTTTAGAATGACAGATATTGCCTCAGCACTTGGTAGATCTCAGCTCAAAAAGGTGGATTCTTTTATTGCAAGAAGAGAGCAAATCGCAAGATTTTATGATGAGATTTTTGACAACAATCCTCACTTTGACACTCTGCTTATTCCTTCTTACATCAAAAGCTCACGGCATCTTTATCCTATTTTTCTAAAGCAAAAATATTTCTGCTCCAAAGAAGAGATTTTTAAAGCATTACAAAAAGAGGGATTGGGTGTGCAGGTGCATTATAAACCTATCCATCTTTACTCTCTTTATTCTCCTTACTCTCCACTTTATATGGCAGAAGCTTTTTACAAGGCTGAGATTTCTATCCCATGCCATCAAAAAATGACACAAGAGGATGCAAAAATAACAGCGGAGAAAATTTTCTCAGTATTTCAAAGCTTACAGATATGCAAAGCTTAAAGTTTTTGAACAAAAAATCAAAGATTGGAAAAAGTTTTGAATCCAAAGTGTTATAATCGCATATATTCCCAACATCCTTTTGGAGGCAGAGATGACTGAGCTTAAGGTTTGGATTGTTCCTTGTATTATGTTTAGTATCTTTTTAGCACTCGTGAGTGCTATTCTTGTCTATACTTACAGTGATGTAGATGCTAGACTTGGAAGTTCCTCTGAGGGCAATCAATCGATTATGAGTATGCAAGCTTTTCAAGAAGCAATGGGGACAACACTAAAGTAATTAAAGTAAATCAAAAAATAGTCGATATGGAAGAAAGTATGACAACATGGAGGTTAAGGCGATGGTTAGAAATACATTAGAGAGAAGTCTAGGATCAGTTTATTCTCAAAAAATTGAAAAAAATCAGCGTGAAAGAGTGCAGGTAGAAACAAAAAAAGCAGAAGAAACTCAATCTCTAGATCGTGTTGCACAAATCAAAGAACAAGTGCAAAATGGAACATATCAACTCGATATGAAAAAAACTTCAGAAAAAATGGTACTACATTTGCTTAATCTCTAAAAACAAATCTCCTAGCCCTTTGTGGCTAGGCTTTAGGGATGACAATGCTTCACCAATATTTAAAAGATGCTATTCTTGAATTAAAAAATCTTATTGAACTCACTCGAAGAGATGTCGCCGATCTCTCTGAGGCAAAAAATGAAGAAATTTTCCAGCGTTTGCCTCAAAAAGAAAATTTGATCAAAAGTTTTGAGCAAAAAAAATCAATGATAGATCGCTCTATGGTCGAACTTAGGGACAAAAACCCTTCAAAATCTCTTTCAGAACTTTTGGATCAAGAAGCATTGGATTTGCTTGATGAGCTAAAACTTTCGCTCAAAGAGCTCAAAGATCTCAACGCTGGCTATGCACGCAGTGTATATGCAGTCAATGAGTTCTATACCTCGCTTTTACGCAAAATCATTCCTCACGAGAGTAGCGGATATGGCGGACACGCAAAACCCCAACAAAGCTTTTTGACAATACAGGTGTAATATGGGCGGAATCCTTACTTCACTCAATACCTCATATACAGGATTGCAAGCCCATCAAGCAATGGTGGATACAACAGGAAACAATATTGCAAATGCTAGTGATGAGTTTTATTCACGCCAAAGGGTTGCACTCAAGCCTCAAAATCCACTCAATAAGGGAAATTACAATATTGGGACTGGGGTGCAGATTGAGAGCATTGTGCGTGCCCATGATGAGTTTGTTTTCCAACGCTATGGGAGAGCTGCTCAAGAGAAAGAGTTTTTTCAAACCCAATATGACAAACTTCGTGAAACTTCATCACTCTTCCCCGATTTGGAGGGTGTGGGGATTTATGATGATTTGCAAAAGTATTTCA
This sequence comes from Candidatus Helicobacter avistercoris, assembly GCA_019115525.1. Taxonomy (GTDB): domain Bacteria; phylum Campylobacterota; class Campylobacteria; order Campylobacterales; family Helicobacteraceae; genus Helicobacter_G; species Helicobacter_G avistercoris. The sequence continues at coordinate 13,156 of DXDJ01000040.1, forward strand.
CTTCTTGGAAAGATTTAAGTAAGAATCCAAAAGATCCAGCACAAAAACAGCTTGTCATTCAAGCTGCCCAAACACTTGTTCGTGCAATTCATTCTGCTTATGATAATGTAGCAACAATGCAGAAAAAAACAAGCGATGAATTGGCTTTGAGGATAGAAGAGGTTAATCGTATTGGAAAACAAATTGCAGAGATTAACAAGAAGCTAAGTATTAAAGAATCGCATGTAGATCTTTCTTATGCCAATGACTTAAGAGATCAAAGAGACAAATTAGAATTTGAGCTAAAAGAACTTATTGGTGGAGTAGTTTTCAAGTCCAATCTCAAAACAAACATTTCTATCAATTCAAGAGATGTGGATTATGGTGAGAATTATGTAATGAATGTTGCTGGAGGATTTAATATCGTTGATGGTGTGAATTTTCACCCTCTTGTTGTCAAGCCTTCGCACAATGGCGAGTTTCTTAATCACGTTTATTTCCAAAACCAAGATTATCGTCCAGTTGATATTACCAATAGTCTTTTAGAAGGGAAGATTGGAGGCTTGATTAAGCTCTGTTCTGATGGATATGATGGCTCTGTGCCTGGAAAATTGCAAAAATACTTAAATATGGTCAATACTTTTGCACAAGGCTTTATTGAAGCATCCAACAACATCTATGCTCAAAGTGCGACAACTTCTGTGCAAAGTAAATTTCTAGAAGTTCGCAATGATCAATCGCTGATTGATAGCGATTATAATATTAGAGAGGGTGCTTTTGATATTGTGATCTACAATGGCGATGGTGAGGAGATTGGAGTAAAAACCATTGAGGTAACACCACTGACGACAATTCAAGATATTGTCAAGCAAATCAATGCCAATACAGATGATAATAATGACAAAAATACACTTAATGATATTGATGATTATTTCACAGCAAACTATGATTATCAAGTGGGTAGATTTCAGATTATGCCAAAGAATCAGAGTGATGTGTATATTGGGGTGAGAGATAGAGGGAGCAATCTACCTGGTGCTTTTGGACTCAATCGCTTCTTTGATGGAGATAATGCAAAAAATATTGAGATTAGCTCAATGTATGTGCAAGATCCAACAAAGCTTCGTCCTTGGGTTTCTCCAACAAGTGGAAATACAGATGTTGCTAATATGATGCAACAACTCCAATACGATGATATTACTTTTCAAGAGAGCAAAGTCAATAAGCAAGATATGGAGATTGCACAATACTATCGCCTTCTAGGTGGTGCAATCGCCACGGACACACAATCGGTCAAAACTACATTGGACACCAAATCCGCACTTCTCTCTGCTGCTAAAAAAGAGTATTTGAGCATTTCACAAGTTAGTGTAGATGAGGAAATGGTCAATTTGATTAAGTTTCAGAGTGGATATGCTGCCAACGCAAAAGTGGTTAGCACGATTGATAAAATGATAGATACACTTCTAGGACTTAAGCAATAAATCCTAGAAAGTAAAACTCCCTCCAACCTTGACATTTAAAGCATCGGGGATTTTGTAGCTATTGAATTTAAACATCTCGCTTGATGCTTGGATGGCAACATCTAAGAATCCTAAGAGATTGATCCCTCCTGTGATAACCACGCCATTGTCAAACTTGTTTGTCATATCCCCCATAAGTCCAAAACGCAAATCAATGTATTTAAAATCCATCAAAAGCCCACCACCGATCATTTGAGTTTTGTAAGATCCATCAAAAAGATAATCATTGGGAGCTAGATCGCTATCAAAAGTGAGAGTGAAATATTCTGCAAACTCATAAGAGAGTCCGACTCTAAATTGTGGAGAAATTTTAACCTTTTGTCCATTGCCTAGATCAAAAGTGGGGACATTGATATTTTTTGCTACCAAACCAACATTGACTCCATAAATTGAATACAACAATCCAAGATCAATACCAAAGGAGCTAACAGGTGTGAGCGAAGATGTGTTTTTAAGAAGGGTAAAATTTGCATCCCCACTACTTGTAACTTTTCCATCAATTCCAAAATCAAATGCAGAAGCACCCATATATTTGATCGCTCCTCCAATGCTAATATCTCCTCCACTTGTTTCAAATCTCCACCCCCAACCTATGGGAACTTCAAGCAAAATCATTCCATCAAGTTTTCCTGTCGCTTGAAGTGAGGTGCTATTAGTTCCAGTATTTGTCGTTGTGCCAATATTTCCAGAGCCAAATGCTGAGAGAAAAGCTGCCATTGTAAAAGCACCAATAGGGCTTCTTACTTCTATTATCTCATCTGTTGGATTCCCTTCTGCATCAAGCTTTGGAATCTCCCTCACTCCTCCTGTGATTTGTATCACCAATCCGTTTTGGCTTGAGAGTGCCAAAGAATTTGTGGGATGATCGTTGAGCTGATTGTAGAGTTGTGTAATATCAATATTGTTTCCACCTCCACCCATAAGAGCTGAAAGCACATCCCCTAAACCTCTTTGCTCCATTCCTATACCAACGCTATAACCAAACTTTCCACGATTATCACTTGCTAAAAGTGCAGGGTTGTAATAAATCCCCCAAGCGGATTTTCTAAGTGCTACACCGCTATCTCCAAGTCCAGCAGAAGTGTTTCCCATACTTCCAAAAGTCAAGGCATTGAGTAAATTGAATGCACAAAAACTCACTCCCAAAACTAACTTTTTCAATCCTAACTCCTATAATCTGAATTAATCTCTACATACTTATGCCCCAAATCACACGCATAAGCAGTAAATTCTCCATCACCAAGCCCCAAATCGCAAGTGATAGAAAAGCTCTCTTTTTTCATCACTTCATACGCCTTTGCCTCAATCTCTGGGGTAAAGCAAATTACTCCTTTTTCATACACACAAACACTGCCTATATAGATACTTAGTTTCTCTTCATCAGCTTCTACTCCACTTGCTCCAATACCTGAGGCAATCCTTCCCCAGTTGGGATCACAGCCAAAGAGTGCAGTTTTGACTAAGAGTGAATTTGCTAGGGCTTTGCTTGCTTTGATTGCCTCCTCTTCGCTAATCGCTCCTTTGATTCTAAAACTCACCAGCTTGCTTGCTCCCTCGCCATCTCGCACAATGTCTGTGGCTAGCTTTTTCATCACGATTTCTAGCCCTCTCTCAAAGGCGTCTTTATCATACGCTCCACTCATTCCATTAGCAAAGAGAAACACAGAATCATTAGTGCTTGTATCGCCATCTACGCTAATGGCATTAAAGGTAGTTTTTGCCACTTTGCCCAAAAGTTCTTTTTGATCCTCTTGAGGGATAGAGGCATCTGTTGTGATAAAACAAAGCATCGTTGCCATTGAGGGTTCAATCATTCCAGCTCCCTTGGCCATTGCTCCAATGCAAAATGAGCTTCCATCTTCAAGCTCGATTCTTAGTGCAATGCTTTTGGAGAAAGAATCTGTGGTTCTAATCGCCTCAGATGCCCTGTTTGCACTCTCTTCACTTCTTAAATCCAAATCAAAAAGAGAAAAAGAATTGATTAGTTTTTGAGTATCAAGCCTCACTCCAATCACTCCAGTACTTGAAGCGATAGGATTTTGCACTTGAGGGAATCTCTCTTTGAGAGCCTTAAGATACAGCTCTATATCTTCAACCCCAGCCTTTCCTGTAAGTGCGTTGGCATTTTTGGTATTGATAAGCACAAAATTACTCTCTTTTCCTTGCACTTTTGCATAATAGTGTTTGATAGGAGAGGCACAAAAACGATTGCTTGTAAAAATCGCTGTTGGAATGCAAGGTTTTTGCATATAAATAAAAGCAACATCTAGGGCATTGTTTGGCTTAAATCCTGCACTCACACCATCGGCAAAAAACCCCTTTGGGGCACATACTCCACCCTTGATTGGAAAAATATCAAATGTTTTCATTTTCATTCGCTTTTTATCCCCTTGAGTTCTTCGGGTTTATTGCGTCTTAAAATCATTCGTTTTGTTTCTCTAATGTCTTTTCCTGTCCCTATCATCAAAAGCTTGCATTCACTAGAGATGATCATATCGCCTGAGGGCATTGGGAAATAGGTTCCATCTTTTTGGGTGATACCTACAACAGAAACTTTTGCGATAGTTCGGAAGTTTGCATCTTTGAGCTTTTTTAGAACCATCCAGCTGTATTTGGGGACTACAACTTCTTCAAGATCAAGGGCTGTATCTTTGTTGTATGCAAATTGCTCTAGAAGATTTTCCATATCAGGACGCACAGCCATTGCACTCACTCTTTGAGCCATTAGCTTGGTAGGTGAAACCACAGAATTTGCTCCGAGCTTTTTAAGTCGCTCGATGTCTTCTTGAGTGTCTGCACTTGCAATGATATAGTAAGGTCTTCGTGCTAATTCTTTTTCAAAAAGTCTTACAGACACAATCAGAGCGATATTATCCGCTGAGGTTTTAGAAAAAGTTACAACACCCTTTGCACTTGCAAGATGAGTTCTAAGGATGGCAACATCAGTGTGAGGATCGCCCTGAATATAGTAGGGGTATTTGTATTTTTTTGCCTCTTCTTCAAAGTTTGGACTATTATCTACGACAACAAAGGGGATTTGAGATTCTCTAAAATGTTTTGAAAGTTCAATCGTGTATTCATTGTGATAGCACACCACATAGTGATTTCTAAGGCGAACAATTTTTTGCACCATTTTTTTCTCCTTAATAAGGCGGATTAGAGTTCCATTACCAATGATGCTAACCACAGTTGCAACGCTAAAAGCGACAACTCCAGCTCCTGCAAACATAATAATGGTTGTAAAGATAATCGTAACTGTGCCAAATTCGTTTTCTTTGTAAGAGCCAAATCCTGTATTTGTAAAGGTATAGGCTGTTTGAAAAAAAGCATCAATAAGGCTGTAATCCTCAAGCCAAAAGAAGCCTAGAGTTCCAATTAGTAGAAAAATCTGAATAAGAAGAAGGGGGAGGCGAAAGTATTTGAGTTGCTCATAAAGAGCAGAACTCAAATCAACATCAGGTTTTTTCTGTTTGTCGTCTCGCCAATGAATTGCTTGTTTAAACTTTCTAAACAAGGGGATACAAACTCAATTTATGAGCGTTTTTTCATTGTTCTCAAAGTTGATGCTGCAACTTTGATTCTGACTGTGCTTCCATCCTCAAGGCGAAGTCTTACGCTTCTAAGATTGGGAAGTGAGCGTTTTTTGTTCTTATTGTTTGCGTGACTTACATTGTTTCCAACCATAGGGCCTTTGCCTGTAAAAAAACATTTTCTTGCCATTTCTAAACCTTTTATAGAGAATTAAACCTGTGATTATATAGTTTTAATGCTAGAAATTTGCCTAAACTTACAATCTTTTTGCGATTTCTTGTGCAATTGTATGTGCATGATTGAGTCCAATTGCGATTGAGCCCCCACTGCTTAGGGCAATATCTCCTGCTACAAACATTCCTTTGATACTACTCTCGCAGTGCTCATCGACCACTGGAGTATTGCTCTCATCCAAAGAAAGCTTGCATTTTTGCAAGAAATCAAGAGGAGTCGCTCCACCAATAGCATAGATAGCTCGATCAAAGACTTCTTTGCTTCCATCTGCAAACTCGACTCCAACTTTTCCACTCTCATCGCTTAGTCCTACAATATCTACACCAAGCTTTGTTTTGAGTTTTCCACTCTCAATTGCTTTTTTTAATTCTTCTGCATTGATTTCATTGATACGAGCAAACTCACTTCTTCGATAATTAAGCGTTGTATCAAAACTGTTGCACAAGTCATAAGCATACTCTACTGCTGAGTTTCCTCCACCTACGATAAGCAACTTTTCCCCAGCTTTTACGCTGTTTGCATTGAAATTTACAAAAGAGCGGATTGGAAGTGGGATAGAGTAGCTTGGTTTGTTAGGTTGCCCCATTTTTCCAATAGCAATAACTACAAATCTTGCCTCATAGCTTTCTCCTCCGCTTGTATGGATAGTGAAAAATTCTCCATTTTTTTGCACGGATTCAATATCGCTTTTGTATTTGATCTCAAGTGTGTGATTTGCAATCAAGTTGTCAAAAAACTCTAGCGTTCCCTCTTTGTTTCCATCTTTAAAATCAATACTTCCATTTAGGGCAACTTCTTGACCTTTGTAGTCTTTATCTACTCTTTTTCCCTCTTTGTAGAATTTTCTAATCGTCATAGAATGCTCTTCACCTTTTTCAAAAAGAGTGATGTTTTTTACTCCTAGTTTTTGAGCCTCAATCGCTGTGGCAATTCCAGTTGTTCCTGCACCAATAATGGCTAAATCAATCATTTTTTTCTCCTTTTAGTTTTTCTTCTTTTTCTTTTGCAAGACGTAAATCTTCTACACTATCGTATAGCACGCCTTGCATCATTTTCTTTTCATCATCAAATTGATGGTTTTTTATCCCCCAAATGAAGGCAATCAATCCGATAAACCCCAAAAGCAAGGAAATATAAAGCATTACACCTACAATCCCTACGTTCATTGCCTTATCCTATAATATTTTGACTAACATATAGTCTTGCCTTTTGTAGGGCTTCAGCAATCTTGCTCGCATCCTTTCCTCCAGCTGTGGCAAAATCATCTCTTCCTCCGCCGTTGCCTCCTAAGATTTGAGCAATCTCTTTTACCCATGCTCCAGCTTTAAGTGGTGCGTTTTTAACTCCTGCAGATAGTGTAATCTTTCCATCAGTATTACTAATAAGCAAGACTACAACTTTATCGTATTTATTTTTAAGATTGTCAATCATTTCTTTACTTTCACCTTGAACTTCAGAAATAATGACTTTAACCCCTCTAATTTCTTCGACACTCAAATCGCTTGAATTGCTAGAGAGTTTTTTGATCTTCTCTTTTAACTCTTTGTTTTGTTCTTGAAGTTTTGAGATAGAGGCTAGTAGATCTTGAGCTTTTAGCATTTCTTTTGCTTCTTGAAGTGTAGTGAGAGTTTTGAGTGCATACTCATATCCAGCCTTCCCACATACTGCCTCAATCCTTCTAACTCCACTGCTAACTCCACTTTCTTTGAGGATAAAAAAGTTTCCAATCATTCCAATATCTTGGATATGAAGCCCACCGCACAACTCACAGCTATGCTCTCCAAAGCTCACCACCCTTACCCTATCACCATATTTTTCTCCAAAAAGTGCCATAGCCCCCTTTGCCTTTGCCTCTTCAATACTCATCTCAACAATTTCTGCCTTGAGAGTTTGAGTAATAAGAGCATTCACACGCTTTTCAATCTCTACAATCTCTTCACTACTTAGTGCTTTAGGATAGCTAAAGTCAAATCTCAAGCGATTTTCCTCTACCAAGCTTCCTGCCTGAGTTACTTCCTCGCCCAAGACTTCACGCAAAATCGCATGGAGAAGATGAGTGGCTGAGTGGTGTTTGCGAATCTCAATTTGACGCAAGAGATCTACTTTTGCCTCTATTTCTTGATGAGTTTTAAGTGGGGTAAGTGCAATAACCTTGCAAACTTCTTTTCCAAAGAAATTGCGAGTGTCTTTCACTTCTGCAATCAGTTTTTCTCCATCATAAAGCCATCCGCTATCCCCCACAGCTCCTCCACCTTGAGCATAGAAAGGATTTTTCTCTAGCATTGCATACCCCTCACCCTCTAGACTTGCCACTTCAATCCCCTCAGCATTAAAAAGGATCGCAATCTTACTTTTGGCATTTAAGACTTCACTTCTGCTTAGACTTTCTTGAGGAAGTGTCGCTACCTTTCCTAGCTCCCCACCATTGATCTCATCCCCACTTCCTTTCCACGAAGCCTTTGCCAACTCTCTTTGCTTTTGCATACAGGATTCAAACTCAGAGATATCTACTTCAATTCCGCTATCTTTTAGCATATCTTGTGTGAGATCAAGAGGGAATCCATAAGTGTCATAAAGCTTGAATGCAATCTCTCCGCTAAAGATTTTTGAAGTGTTTTCTAGCTCTTTTTTGAAAAGACTCATTCCAGTTTCAAGTGTTTCAAAAAATCTTTGTTCTTCATTTTTGCACTGAGAGCTAATAAGAGATTTTTTCTCCAAAAGATAAGGATAGACATCTCCCATCATCTCGCACACTTTCTCAACTACCTCAAAAAGAAATGCCCTCTTAAGCCCTAGCAAATACCCATGTCGCACCGCTCTTCGCAAGATTCGACGTAAGACATAACCACGCCCCTCTTTATCAAAATGCACGCCCTGAGCCAGTAAAAATGCCACAGATCTTGCGTGATCAGCAATTACTCGATAGCTCGCTCCACTCTCATACACATAAGGTTTTCCACAAAGCTCTTCTACTTTTTTGATCAAAGGCATAAAAATTGAGCTATCAAAGTTACTTCTTTTTCCCTCTAGTAACGCCACTACACGCTCTAGTCCCATTCCTGTATCAATACTTGGCTTAGGAAGTGGAGTGAGCACTCCATCCTCGCTTCTCTCATATTGCATAAATACAAGATTCCAAATCTCTAAGAATCGATCTCCATCTCCCCCAAAATAATCTTCATCACCATTGAAATACTCTTCCCCCTGATCGACAAAAATCTCACTGCAAGGCCCACAAGGACCAGTATCGCCCATTTGCCAGAAATTATCTTTATCCCCTAAGCGTTTAATCCTACTTGGATCAATATGGGCAGACCATAGCTCAAAAGCTTCATCATCGCTTTCATGCACCGTTACATAAAGCACATCTTTGCTAAAGCCCAAAACCTCTGTGACAAATTCCCACGCATAAGCGATGGCTTGCTTCTTAAAATAATCTCCAAAGCTAAAATTCCCCAGCATTTCAAAAAGCGTATGGTGGCGTGCAGTGTAACCTACATTTTCTAAGTCATTGTGCTTCCCACCAGCACGGATACAGAGTTGAGAGCTTGTCGCTCTTGGGGTAGAAGGTGCAGGGACTTTTCCTGTAAAAATATCTTTAAACTGCACCATTCCTGCATTGGTAAAAAGAAGTGTAGGATCATCGGGCACTAGAGGCATACTAGAGTAGATTTGATGTCCTTTTGAAGCGAAAAATTCTAAATATTTTGAACGCACATCCATTTTGGCTTTCCTTATTTGAGTTTTTGTGTAATTTTAGCAAACCTAGCCTTGCAATAAAAAATCATTGATTATAAAACCTCAATCTCTTAAAAAATACAGCATTTTAAAAAAGTAAAAAAATCGTTATTTAATTATGATTAAGACAATTTTTATTTTTCAAAAAATTACATAAAAAAATCCGAAATTTCCAACCATTTTACTATTTTTAGACATAAAAATTAAAAAACTAAGTATTTAAGTGTTACTTTATGTAATATAGATTCTTTTAGATATGCTTATAGAGAGAATTGTTTTGCTTTTTCTTTAAAAATGTTCTAAATTTTCAAAACATTTTTTGTACAAAGGAGGCACAATGAGTGCAAAACCCATTAGATGGTTTACTTTTATAGTACTAGTGATTGGAGCAGGAACGGTGTTTAAGCTCTCTTCACTCAAGGATGCGTTTTATGTTCCTATGCAGGAATTTATGAGCTTGAGCAATACACAAATCGGTGTGGCTCTCTCTGTGTATGGAATGGTGCAAACCATAGGAAACTTTGCCTCTATCTATATCGCAGATAGATTCTCAAAGAAGATTCTTATTCCATTCTCTTTGGTTTGTGTAGGTCTTGTTGGGATTTATATCTCCACTTTCCCTTCTTATTATGGGATTTTAGTCGCTTGGGGGCTTTTGGCTCTCTTTGGCGAAGTGGTATATTGGCCTGTATTACTCAAATCCATTCGATTGCTAGGAGATTCCACTCAACAAGGAAGACTCTTTGGTTTCTTGGAAGCTGGAAGAGGGGTAGTCGATACTATCGTTGCTTTTTCTGCTCTTGGAATCTTTATGCTTTTGGGTGAGGGAGAGGCTGGACTTAAGAGCTCAATTTGGTTTTATTCAGCCTGTGTGATTGTTGCTGGAATTTTGGCTTATTTCCTCCTTGAAGATGATGAGATTAGAACAACAGATAAGCAAGGGCACACTATCAGTAAAAATCAGGCAGCTTGGCAAGGCGTGATTCAAGCAATTAAAACTCCTGAGATCTGGGTTGTATCTATGACTATTTTTACAATCTATTCTGTTTATTGTGGTTTGACTTATTTTATTCCATTCCTCAAAGACATCTATGGAATGCCTGTGGCACTTGTAGGAGCGTATGGAATCATCAATCAATACACTCTAAAGCTTGTGGGTGGGCCAATTGGTGGGTATCTAGCAGATAAGAAATTCCACTCTTCAGCCAGATATCTAAGATTTGCCCTCATTTTGGCAGCAATTTCAATCACAATCTTTATCTTTATGCCTCACAGTAGCCTAAATATCTATTTTGGTATGGTTCTAACTCTTGGTTTTGCAGCTTTGGTCTTCACAATGAGAGCGACATTTTTTGCTCCTGTTGATGAGATTGAGATGCCAAGAGAGATTAGTGGAGCAGCGATGAGTATTGCATGTATCTTTGGATACTCTCCTCAGCTTTTTTGTTTTGCACTTTATGGATATATGATTGATACTTACAAAGGGATTTTGGGATATAAAATCGTCTTTGGGATTATGGGATGTTTCGCACTTCTTGGAGTAGGAGTCACAACTTATCTTATCAAGATGATTCAAAGAAAGAAAGTAATTCATCAAACACAAGGAGCATAGAATGAAAATCGGACTTGAAACAGAGAGTATGCATCTATGGTTTCAAAACCAAAGAATGGATATTTTAGGCTTTATCGACTTTGCATATGAGCTTAAATGTGATGGGGTAATGATAAATATTATCAAAGATTTTGGACTTGATGAAGAATGGGGATGCTTGGGAAGCGATGAGCCTTCCCACTTGCAAAAAATCAAGCAAAAGCTTGATGAGTATGGGATGTATTGTGAGATTGATGCAAAGGGATTTGAATATGCAAAGTTTGAAAAAATTGTCGAAGTCTGCAAGGCTTTGGATGCAAAAATCATCCGCTCTTATGTGCCACTCACAGACATCACAAAAAAGGTCAAATCCGCAAGTGATGGGGCTTATGATGATTCAAAGATTGATGCATATTTCAACAAAGATGAGTTTTTAGAGAGTAGTGAAAAAATCAAAGCTCTTATCCCCTTGCTTGAGCAAAATGATCTTAAACTCGCTATTGAAAACCACGAATACCAAACAAGTGAAGATTTGCTTGATTTGCTAAAGCTCATCAAGCACCCAAATATTGGATTTCTCTATGATTTTGGAAACTCAATGATGGCTTATGAAGATCCAATCAAGGCTTGTAAAAATATGGCACCTTATACTTTTAGCACTCATTGCAAGGATCACATTGTTTTTCATGAAGAGGGAGTAGACTATGTCTGTGGCGTGCCATTAGGAGAGGGAAATGTGGAGATTAAACACTCAATTGAAATTCTAAAATCTCATGGATTGGGGCACCTCAATGTTGAACAATGCTTCCCATACTGTGCAACTTTTAAGAGAAAAGAAGGGACAGGTGGGGTATATAAGCTAGGAGAAGGAGTATTTAAGCTAGAAGAAAAACTTTTTGAAGAGCTTAAGGCAATGCAGTATTACTATCCTCAAGAAGTTTCAGAAGAAGCTTTAGAAAAACTTCTCAAGCTTCAAAGAGAGGGTTGTATTAAGAGTGTGAAATATCTAAGAGAAATTGTAGATTCTCTTTAGAATAACGCCTCTTGCATTTCAGGGGGAATAGGGAGATTTAAGAGTTTGAGGATTGTGGGTGCAACATTGGCTAGGGTTCCATTGTTGAGTTTTTTTACCCTTTTATCCATTACAAAACACCAAACATCACCTATGGTGTGATTGGTGAGGGTATTTCCATCCTCATCTTTCATCTCTTCGCAGTTTCCATGATCGCTTGTAAGCACGACAGAATATCCTTCTTCTTTGGCACACTCTAAGATTTTGCCTATCTGACTATCTACGCACTCAACAGCCTTGATCCCAGCTTCAAAATCTCCAGTATGTCCTACCATATCCCCATTTGCAAAATTAACTACAATGAAGTCAAAACCTTTTTTTATACTCTTTTTTACAGCATCTGCAACTTTTTGTGCACTCATTTGAGGGCAGAGATCATAAGTAGCAACTTTGGGACTAGGGATCAAAATACGCTCCTCTCCCTCACAGCTCTCCTCAACACCACCATTGAAAAAAAATGTAACATGGGCATATTTTTCGGTTTCTGCAATATGGACTTGCTTTAGAGAGTGTTGTGAGAGAACTTGGGGGAGGGTATTGTGGATTTTTTCTTTGGGGAATAGGGTGGGGAGCGGAAGGTTTTCATCATAAGGAGTAAAGCAGAGCAAAAAGAGTGAATCTAGAGGCTTTTTTGGGAAATGAGCAAAATCCTTGCTTCCAAAAACATAGCTTAGCTCACGCATTCTATCTGCACGAAAATTCCAAAACACAATCCCATCATTCTCACCTACCCCTTGATAATCCCCAAATGAGCAAGGGAGAATAAACTCATCGCTAATATTTTGGCAGTATTGATTATGGATGTATTCTTTGATATTTTTTTGTTTTGGTTTTGCAAAACTCATAGCATCATAAGCCTTTTGTATGCGATCCCAACGATTATCTCTATCCATAGCATAGTATCGTCCGCAGAGTGAGGCGATTTGTATCTGAGAGTCTAAAAGAGGGGAGAGTATATCAAGGTATTTTTCTACACTTTGTGGAGCAACATCTCTGCCATCAGCGATGAGGTGTAGCCAGATGGGGCGATTTGATGGTTTGAGTGCTTGGATGAGAAGCAGAAGATGAGAGAGGTGAGAGTGAACGCCTCCATCGCTTATTAGACCAACAAGATGGATTTGAGGACAAAGAAAAAGAGTTTGAAAATATTGATGTGAGAAAAAATCTTGATTTTTGAGGGCGTGAGAGATTTTGAGCAGATCTTGATAGATGATTCTTCCGCTTCCTAAAGTGATATGCCCCACCTCGGAGTTTCCCATTTGTCCATCAGGCAGTCCCACCTTTTGACCATAAGTGCAAAGTAGAGAGTGTGGAATGTTTGCAAAAAGCCAGTCATAAGTGGGAGTTTTTGCATGAAAAAAAGCATTGTATCGAGTCTTCTCAGAGTGTCCGATCCCATCTGTGATGATCAAAAGAGCCTTGGGTGTATTGTTTGGGTTTTGTTGCATTGTTTTTCCTTAGAGCAAAAGCTTTGAAGCATTGTAGAGTTTTTTGTGTTTGCTGAAGAGTTTTCTTATACAAAAATAGAGAAGCAGGAGGAAAAGATAAGGAATATAAATTGCTTAGAAGTCCAGCATAAATAAATTAAAAGGGACATCTATGGTTGCAAATGTGCTTCAAGTCGCACCGCAAGGTAAGGGCAAAAAATCAAAAAAGCTTTTGAATCCGCAGGATAAAATCCAAGCTCCAAAGGTAAAAAACTCAAAAATCGTGAGCTTTTCTACTCTTTTGAATGAAAAAACAGAAAAAACACAAAAATCTCCAAAAGAGATTTCTCAAACTCCTAGCAAAAAAACTCATCTTATCGATGAACGCTTGGTAAGTCACGAAAAGAAGATGCAAACAAAGGATATGCCTCAAGAAAGTGTGCAAAAGCCTTCCAAAATCAAAAAATCAAAAAATCAAGAAGTCCAAACCAATATCCAGCAACCTCTTCCTGTTGTGATGACTCAAAACTTTGCCCCAAAAGTAGAAGTGCAAGAGAAAAAAGGGGTCAAAAAACCTGCCTTAACTTCATTGCAACCCTCACGACAAAGCACGCAAGAACAGCTTGCTTTGCACACCCCCAAAAAAGCAATCAAGCCAACCACTCCTCTAAAAGAAGTGCTACAAACCCCTATGCCTTTGCAAAAGCGTGAGCAAAAAACCCTAGGAGATGTGGCAAAACTTGCTCAAAATCTCAATCTGACAAAACTAGAGCTAAAAGGCGATCAAAAACCCTTGATTCAATCCAAAAAAGAAGAAGAGCCAAAAATCTCAAGCAAAAGCGTCAAAACCCCAACTCTTCAAACCTTACTTGCCAAAAACTCAACAAAATCTAACAAAACTCAAGAGAATCCCAAGCTAGCAGTCAAAGAAAATATACGCGAAGAAAATAGCATCACTCCTCAAGCTCAAGAACTTCCAAAAGAATCAAAGCTCAAAGATGTGTCTTTAGGAGAGCTTTTGAAGAATGTAACTAGGGAAAAAAATACACAGAGTGTTGAAGAAAAAAACGCACAAGAAGAGAAGAAGAGTGAAAAACCTCAAGAATTACAAGTAGGGGAACTCAAAAGAGAAGTGCAATTCAAACTTGCTTCAAGCAAAGAGACTTTCACTCAATTTTCTCAACGCATAAGAGAGGAGATTTTAAACTACAAGCCTCCTTTTAGTAAATTGACAATGGAGCTAAATCCAGTAGAGCTTGGAAAACTAGAGATCACAATCACCAAAAAAGGCAAAGAGCTTGTAGTCAATGTCAATGCCAACAATGCCAATGCCTTACACACCTTTATGCAAAACCAAAGTGAGTTTAGATCCACGCTCTCAAGTGTAGGGTTTAGCAATGTTGAGCTGAATTTTTCTCAAGGCGAAGGTAGGGGAGGTGGCGGACAACCTCAAGAGAGAGAACAACAAAAGAGGAACAAAAATAGCTTAGGCGAATCTATCACAGAGATTCCAGCACTAGCAAGCATGGAAATCAAAATGGTGCAATACGCATAAAGAAGGATATTTATGACAGAAGCATTGAAAAACACAACAACACAATCACAAATCGCTCCAAGCACTTCTGCACCCAAAAAGGAAGTTGGGAAATTTCAAGATGCAGGAGATGTGTTGGCCAAAATGACAGGACAGGACATCGCTCAAGCTGAGAAGAAAAAAAATCAACGCAACATCAATCAGCTAGATAATGATGCGTTTATGAAGCTTTTCTTAGAACAGCTCAAAAATCAAGATCCAACAGCTCCAATGGAAACAGACAAGATCATCACTCAAACTGCACAGCTCACACAGGTAGAAATGATGGAGCAAAACAAAAAAACCATGATGGAAGTCGCTGATGCGATGAAATCTACAAAAGAAGTCAATGAAGAGCTAAAAAAATTCCAAGAAGCTTTCAAAGAAAGTCTTGAAGGGCTTAATAAAGGAATGGATAATGGAGCAAAAGCAAGTAACAATATGTCTCAAATGGCCTCTTTTAATACCGTGGCAATGATAGGAAAGATTGCAGAAACTGATATTTTTGGAATCGATCTTAAAGAAGGAGGAGAGGCAAAGTTTTCTCTCTATTTTGATGAGCCAATCGATACTTCCAAAGGACATCCAAGCATTAGTATTTTGGATAAAGACAATAACCTGGTCAATACGATTGATTTGAGTGATAAAAATGGGCAGAGTGGATACATAGATTTTACATGGAATGGGGAGAAAAAGGGTGGCAAGAAAGCCCCAAGCGGTTCTTATAGCATCAAGGCTGAATACAATCTTGATGAAAAGAATGGCAAATATCACGAATCGCGCGTTGGCAGGGGAGAAGTGCAGAGTGTGATTTTCAAAGATGGAAAGCCACTTCTTAGAATGGGTGAAATGATTGTGCCTATCGCATCAGCATTAGAATTTTATGAAAAGAGTGCAAAATGAACAACACACTACTAAGCTCATACAGCGGGATAAAAACACATCAATTTGGAATCGATAGCATTTCAAATAATATTGCCAATGTCAATACAACAGGCTATCGTGAGAGTCGGCCAGAGTTTGAAACACTTTTTGCTGTAAGCCCCAATACTTCACCTACAAGCCCAACGGCAAATGACATCAATCTAGGAGTTACAGCAAGTTCAAATGCATTTTCTACAAAGAGTGGAAGCTATCGAGTAAGCGATGGAGATTTTCACATGGCTTATCAAGGAAAGGGGTGGTTTGTTGTAGGAGAAAAAAGTGATGGAGAGATGGTTGTTGGGGATGGCAAACTCTCGGCTAAGCAGGAGAATTTTTTCACAAGAGATGGAAGCTTTGGGAAAGATTATGCTGGATATCTTGTCAATTCAAATGGATACTATGTCTATGGTGTTAATCTTGGAAAAATCAAAGATGGGAATTTTAATTCTGCAAGCAAAGATGAGGATATTAAAGGGTTGACATCAAATAAACTAGAGCCTCTTAGAATCCCTCAAGATCTCTATTTCAAACCACTTGAAACAAATAAAGTCGATCTTGCACTCAATCTCAATAAAACTGCAAATCCCATCAATGCGTATAAAGCTTTTTCTCAAGATGGGAAACTTGATGAGCAAAAAATCCTCAATAGTGATGTAAATATTTTCTTCGCCAATCAAAAATCTTTGGATTCTCTAATCAATAATGAAGCAAGCATTGAGATCACTAGCCCAAATGGCGAGAGCAAAAAATATACTTTCACCTATGGAGGAGAGGGAGCTGAGAAGAATCAGTTTAGAACTATTGGAGAGCTTAAAAAACTCATCAAAGACAACACGGGTCTAGATCTCAACCTCTATGTTGAGGCTCAATCTAGCTCTGAGCCTTCTATTTCACTTTCTCTCTCTTCCAGCACTCTTGCTCAAGGCACACTAAAAACCAGTGGGAGCTTCTTTGACTCTTTGGGGATGGCAACAGTTAAGGAGGGTGTGGATACTGTTGCTCCTGCTTACTCCCCAGTGCAAACTTATCAACCCAATGAGCTTACAACCTATCTTGGGATTGTGTTTAGAAAAACAGGAGAGAGTGGAAGTGAAAATCCATTGAGTGGAGGATGGGAAGTCGCAGATACTAGCAAAGTCCTCCCCTATGATCCTCAAAAGCAATACAAAGCCGGAGAGGTAGTCAATCGTGATGGAAACATCTATATGATGGATGAGAACAATCAATTTCTCAAAATTGCACAAGATACAACCTATGAGATTCCTACTTTTGATCCTCAAAAGCAATATGGAACAAACACAATTGTCAAATACGATGATAAGCTCTATCAAAGAGTGGGGGCTTTGGGGAACTCAAATCCTGCGGAGGATAGTGCAGGGTGGAAGCCTTTAAACATTGGAAGCGTGATTTCACAAGAATTGGAAATTCCGCATTATCAAAGCAGTGTAGATGTTTATGATGCAGATGGTAAAAAGTATCGTCTTGTGAGTGATTACTATCTTACACAAGGATTTAATCCAGCAGACAAAAGCAATCAAAGCTGGGATGTATATAGCTCGGTGATTGATATTGACAGTGGGAATAAGGCAGGAGGAGTTACAAAACACTCTATTGTTTTTGATGAAAACAACCAACCCATTGCTCCTGAGGTTGAAGTAGAATTCAAAGACAAAAAGATCGCCTACAACCTCACAGGTACTCCAGATAAAAAAAGCTCCAATGAGCTTTATGCTCCATCACAAGTTGTATTAAGTGAGCAAGATGGAAGTTCTGCTGGGGTATTGAGTGAAACAAGTATTGATGATAATGGCGTGATTTATCTGAAGTTTAGCAATGGCAAGACTGAGGCAATGGGGCGAATAGGGATTATGGCTTTTACAAACGATCAAGGACTTAGCAAAGTGGGAGGGAATCTCTATGGACTAGAGAGCACTCTTGTAGGGGGAGAAAAAATGTTGCGAAGTGGGAAGCCTATTTTGGGGTGGAATGAGAGTGGAAAGCTAAAGTTTGGAAGTGTCAAGCACCATTACCTTGAAACAAGCAATGTGGATGTAGGAAGTGCATTGACTGAACTTATCTTGATGCAAAGAGGGTATTCAATGAATGCCAAGAGCTTCACTACTGGCGATGAGATGATAAAAGAGGCAATCAATCTTAAGAAATAAAAACGACTGATGTAATAGAGGGTAGTTAGCTTCTGTATCTTGCAGATCCCAAAGCAAAAATACAGCTTATGATGCAGTACAGGGGGTTTTGCACATAGCCAAACTTGTTGAGAGCTAGGAGGGAGGAGGGGCAGATGAGAAGGGAGAGGATGAAATTAGGCATCGTGAGAGATGGTTTTTTTGAATTTTTTTATCAAAAAAATAAGCAAAAATATGTGTAAGGGTACAGCACAAAATATCACCATTCCAAATAATCCAAATGCGTCAATATGCAATGTCTGATATAAATATTTCATTCCCCCCGAGATTTGCCTAACTTTTTTTCCCATTTACCAAAGATTTATGATAAAATTTTGCACTTTTTTATTTCTACCCTACTTAAGAAAGTATTAAAAAGTATCAAATTCAACAAGGAGGAAACAATGAAAAGAACTCTTAAAGTAGCTAGGGGGGGGGGGGCATAAAACCCTAATCCCTACTCAAAAGTCTAGTAATTTCAAAACTCTTGTTGCACTAGGACTTAGTGCTGTTTTACCAAGTTTGGCCTTTTCTAGTGAAAGCAATGAAGCCTTAAACCAATTTCTTGCTTCTGTTCCCCAATCACCAAGTGATTCAAAGACTCAAAAAATGGAGAATTATTCTCCTGTTGTGGATTTGAGAAGCTCAAGAGCTAAAACACGATACGATGAAGTATGGCATGATGGATGGATGGGTATAAATCAAGCTTTTAACCAAAACACAACAATTTATTTTGATAAACCTACTTTGGGAGCAGTACAGAAGATGTCCTCAACCTTAGAAGCAAATAATCATGCTACCATAACTATAGATGCAGATATCACTTCGCTCAAAAGGAATGAGTGGAACTATGGTGTTGTCAATGGATGGTGGGGAACTGTAAGACTTATTGGGAACGGTAAGTTTGTCATCAACGCAAATATTAATCCTACAGGGGTCGGCACTGATAACGATCATGGTTTTTTTACATTTGCTGATGCAGATCATAGTTTTTTTCCATCGAATTTTCGAAAAAGAAATACAACATTTCTCGTAAATGCTAAATTGGTCTTCAGGGCTTCTGGAAATCTAGGGAGTTTTCTAAGAATTACAACAGATACTAACTATGGTAGAAGTTTATATGAACTTAATTCTCCATACATAGAGATTGATATGGACAATAATGGGGCAAACAAGAATACAAAAAAATATGTTCTACACTCATCGGTCTATTCAGGAGCAGGAGAGCAGCCAACAGTTTTCTTTAATGCAAATACTAGCAACCCATCACAAGCAGATAGTCAATCCAATATCTTAAAACTAACAGGAAACCTTGAGACACATTATCTAAACCTTTATGCTCATTTCACAAACTCAAGCTCATTTCTTAAAGGAAGTCTTGAATTAAATGGAGGATCTTCATTTGCAACCTTCTCAAATGGTTCAAGCATGATAGGAAATATTGATGTTAGCAGTAATGGAAATCACTCTATTACCTTTGACAATGCAAGTTTTATTGGGGTAGTCAAAAACTCAGCAACAAATGGGAATTCCGCCAATGGAGTCAACACCACTATCACTTTCAAAAACACAGCTGGAAAAACCTTTGGTGATGGAACCAATGACATCGTAGCTTCTAGCTATAAAGGAACAATCATAGGAAACTTTGATGTTTCTGCAAACTCCGCAACCATCATCAATGGAGGAAATGATGGAAGCAAAGGATTCCTGGGAAGTGGGACAAATACACTCACATTTGATTTCAGAAACAATGCAAGCTCTAGCTCTAGCAATTCAGCTTTCACTATCGGTGGAGGAAATGCAAACTCTGTGTATGTGATGAATGCTTTCCAAGCAAAGGGACAAACAGAGCTTGATCTTAGCTCTCTATCTACAAATGGTGGCTCTCTATTCTCGAAAATCAAAAATGCAGGAATTGCAATCAAAGAGGGAACAACCATTAGCAGTGGAGCCAATACCAACAATGTTCTCCAAGGAACCCTTCTCTTCAAAAATACAAACATCAAGGTTGGAAATAATGGGCAAGCTCTCTTTGCTACAAAAGGCAATATTCTAGCCACAAGCACCAACGATCTCAATGGACTAGCTCTTGGAGCAATGTTTGGTAATGCCACTTGGAATGATGCAAACAAAGATGGATACATCACAAGTGATGAAATCACTGCCAATGCTGGTGGAGCAAACTATAAGCTCATAGGAACAAATGGAGCAACTTCTAATGGAAATGGGGTTGATGATCGAGCCTCCACAGGAAACATCGGAAAAGATGGTGATAATGTCAAAAAACAAATTGGCTTCATCTTTGCAAATGGAACAGAAACAAATGAAGGCTATAAGTTTGGAGGAGACAAACAAGGCTATAGTGGGACAATCAAAGGTGGAACAGCTGATAGTAAATACTACTTTGCCAATGCTGGATATGTCAATCGAACGCAAATTGAAGATGCAAAAGGTGATCTAGTCCTATTCAATACTGCTTTCCGTGGAGATTTGGGTGTAAAAAACAAAGATGTCAGCATTATGCTTGATTTCTCTGAGAATAGAAATGGATTAAGAGCTGGAACTGGAGCTGGAACTGGGAATGATAATGCAAACATCGTAGGTGCTGGAAGCAAAAATATCACTTTTAACTTCACAGGTAATACCAAGAAAGATAAATATGTCGGGGCTGTTGTGGGAGATGCGACAAAGGCAAATGCTAATGGCAAAACTCCAACGGACAGCGACACAGCAACATACACAATGCTCAATCTAAAAAAATATTCTAGTGATGGACAACTCGATGGTGATGGTAGTCTCAAAGTTACTTCAAATGCAAGAGGAGTAGATAAACAAGGAGATAAAACACTTATTGATGCAATCCAAGAGGCTGGATTGACAAACTTTAATAAGAATATTTGGAATGGACAAAGCAATAAAACTTACCCAGAATCTGATGGAAGTTCACCAAAAACCGATGTATCCGTATTCTCTACCACAAACACCACTCTAGCCCTTAGAGGAACATCACTTGATGCTAGCAATATCAGCTTCGCTGACTACAAATATGACTTTGCCTTTGGAAGCGGACTTGGAGAGATAGAGGGTGTAACTATCCAAGATAGCAAACTCAAAGGAACTATTGATCTTTCAACCAATAACAATACTGGACATAAAATCGTGATGAGGGGTGATAGTATTGAGGGAACTGCAGAAATCAAATTTAACACTTCCACAGCAAACTTTGGATCTAATGGTGGAGGAGTGTTTGTTTATGATGACTACACAGCAACCACTCCAAAAAATTCTACTCCAACACTCAAACTTTCAGGACTATCTCAGACAAACTATCTCACCACAGGAAGTGGGCTTGACATCTCAAAAACAAACTTTGAAGGAGATATTTGGGCAGACAACAGCGTAAATGTCAAGCTTGATTTCCGAGATGGCAGAACTTGGAAAATGAATGAGTCAGGAATGCATCTAGCAAGTGGAAGTAATCTAGTCATTCACGGAAAGATTGAAAAACTATCTAACCAACAGACATCGCAACAAAACACAGCCCCAATCCCAAAACTTAGGCTACGCATTAATGAAAAACAAGGAGATATCCAGCTTATCAACACAGGTGCTGAGCTAGATTGGAATTCAAAGCTTTGCTATCCTGGCACTTCCCTAGCAAAGTCTCTAGATTTACGTGGAACAAGTCTTGCAAAAGTTACTTACGATACTTTCGGCATCAATGGACTCCATGGAACACTAGATGGCAATAGAGTTATGACTATGACTTTTGCTAGTGGAAGCAATCTAGAAACAATTGTGCAAAAAGGACAGCAGAAGACAGAGGCGTATTATCAAATCACAGAAGAAGGAATCAATACAGGCTATCTCAATGGAGAGCAACTTACCCATACAGGCTCTTATAGTGATGGTATTTATGATGGAAACTATATTGCCGACTCCTATGGGCAATTTAAGCGTCTTGTAACAAACAGTGCAGTCAATATCACTTTTATTGGAGATAAAGCCAAAAGACAGGGAAATGAGGCAGATTGGAGCAATGA
>DXDJ01000041.1 GCA_019115525.1 Candidatus Helicobacter avistercoris
TAGTGAAGATTTACCCCTACCCCCACTCTCCTATTGAGTTTTTATTTACCCAAACCCCTAGGGATTTTGTTGTGCAAGAAATCCCTCTGTATGAGGCAAGTGGTGAGGGAGAGCATTTGATGATTTGTGTAAGAAAAAAGGGGCTATCTACAAATGAATTGCTCAAGATTCTAAGCTCAGAGCTCTCAATTCCCATCAAAGAAATAGGCTATGCAGGACTCAAAGACAAAAATGCTCTAACCACTCAATATCTAAGCTTGCCCAAACGAGCACAATCCTCTTTGTTCAAAGTCGCTGAAAATTTACAAGAAAAAAACATCAAAATTCTCTCACTTGCCTCTCATAACAACAAAATCCGAATCGGGCATCTAAAGGGAAATAAGTTTTTTATCCGATTAAAAAAAATAGCAAAAAGCGATACAGCAAAAATCTTTCAAGTTTTAGAAAAGATCAAAACCTATGGAATGCCCAATTATTTTGGCTATCAAAGATTTGGTAAATTTGGAGACAACTATTTGGAGGGCAAGGCTCTTGTTGAAAAAAAGAAAAAAATAAGAGACAAAAAGCTTTCTGCCTTTCTCATCTCTAGCTACCAGAGCCATTTGTTCAATCTTTGGCTTGCTCAAAGAATCAAGCTTGGCAAAGTGATTGAAAATGTAGAAAGCAAAGAATTGCAAAAAGCTCTCAAACTGCAGTCTCTCCCTGATTTAAAGCAAGTTATTAAAAAACAGGCTCACCCCTTCAAACTTCTAGAGGGAGATTTGATGCATCACTACCCTTATGGCAAGCTTTTTGAGCTTGAAAGTTTGGAGAATGAAGCTCAAAGATTTATCAACAAAGATATTGCACCTTGTGGTGTTTTAAGTGGTAGAAAAATCACCCTCCCCTCTCTTGATGCACTGAGTTATCAAGAAGAATTCTTAGATCCTGCAATCAGCGAAATAGGATCTCATCGTTTTGCATGGGTATATGTAGAAGATTTGGAATATCGTTATATTGAAGAAGAAGCCCACTTGGAGTTAAAGTTTTATCTCCCAAAAGGATCTTATGCTACGGTATTGTTAGAAACTCTGGCAAATAGAGAAATAAAAGGAGAGAGTGATGTATGAAGATTTTTTTGAAAAACTTTGCAAAGAAATTGGAGAAAATCCCAGTAGGGAGGGACTGCTTAAAACTCCCCAGCGTTTAAGAGATTCTTATCTTGAGCTTTTTTCTGGATATAAAAAAAATTCAAAAGAAGTCTTTCATAGCACTTTTTGTGAGATTCCATACAATGAAATGATTGTGATAAAAAACATTGAGTTTTATTCAATGTGCGAGCATCATCTGCTTCCATTTTTTGGAAAAATCAATATTGGCTATATTCCAAACAAAAAAATTGCAGGGATTAGCGACTTTGCCAAACTTGTTGAAATGTATGCAAGAAGACTTCAAACTCAAGAAAATCTTACATTTGAAATTATTCAATCTCTAATGGATGAGCTCTCTCCAAAAGGAGCAATGCTTGTGTGTGAGGCTACTCATTTATGTATGGCAATGCGAGGAGTTGAAAAAAAATCTTCAAGCTTACTTACAAGTGCGGTAAGAGGAGTATTCAAAGAAAGCTCAAAAACTCGAAGCGAGTTTTTGGAGCATATTAAAAGCTAATTTAGAAGCAAATCTTTCTTGAGTTGATCTGAAGTATCTTCACCCATCAATTTTCTGACAAGCTCAAGTGCAAACAACATAGCAAAGGCTGGACCTGTTCCTGTAATAAGATTTTTAGATGTCTTAAAAGCTAAGTCTAGACGCTTGCTTTGCGTGTTTTTCATCATTTTCTCACATCCAGGGTAGCAACAAAAATCTTCGCTCAAAAGCTTAAGTTCATCAAGCACAAAAGGAGCTGCACAAATCGCACCAACAATTCTATTACTTTCAAAAAACTCTTTTACAATTTCTAAAAGCAAAGGAGAGTTAAGCATATTGTGCACTCCCTCCATACCACCATGCAATGCAATTGCATCAAAGCTAGAAGTATTCAAATCTTTCAAAAAACAATCAGCTTTTAAAATAAGATTGTGAGCTCCCCTAACCTCAAAACTACAATCTAGAGAAGCAAGAGCAACCTCTATTCCGGCTCTTCTTAAGACATCGGCAATGCTGACAAGCTCAATTTCTTCAAATCCTTGAGCCAGAGGGAGTAGAACTTTTGACATTACTTTACCTTCTCCACATACTCGCCAGTTTCTGTATTTACACGGATCACCTCTCCTTCAAGAACATGGAAAGGAATTTGCACTACTGCACTACTCTCAAGTGTTGCTGGTTTTTTTCCACCACTTGAAGTATCACCTTTGAAATTTGGTGCAGTTTCAATGATTTTAAGCTCTACAACCTGAGGAACATCCACAGAGATTGCTTTGTTGTTATGGAAAAGGATTTGCACGCTCATTCCATCAATCATCCATTTTGCCACATCGCCTACTTGATCATCTGTGAGTGCAATTTGCTCATAAGTTGCCGTATCCATAAATTGGAAATTTTCTCCATCGTGATAGAGATATTGCATACTTTTTTCTTGCAAATTTGGCTCATCACATTTATCTCCAGCATGAAAAGTTTTTTCAATCACTTTTCCATCAAGAAATGACCTAATTTTTGCTCTAACAAACGCAGCACCTTTTCCAGGTTTTACATGTTGATATTCTGTGATTCTATATGGAATCCCATCAATTTCAATTTTTAGTCCTTTTTTGAGTTCACTCATTCCAATTGCCATTTTTTATTCCTTTTATTTTAGATTTTATTTGCACTTCCGAGAAGTTGCATTCTCTCTTTGATAACTTCTTTGACTGCCTCCATTGCAGGAGTAAAGAATTTTCTTAGATCAAATTCTGAATTGTTAGCATTTGCAACCTTTCTCACCTCTGCAATAAAAGCAATCCTAAGGTCTGTATCAGTATTGATTTTGTTAATCCCACCTTTGATAGCTTCTTGCAAAAATGCAAATGGCACGCCTTTGCTCCCTTTGAGATCTCCCCCACTTGAGATAAAACTCTCACGCACACTCTCAGGAATTGCACTTGCACCATGAAGTACTAGAGGGATTTTGGTAAGTTTTTTCACTTCAATCAATCGTTCAAAATCAAGCTTTGGCTCGCCTTTGAATTTAAATGCACCATGACTTGTACCAATTGCAGGAGCTAAAAAATCCACACCGCTTTCTTTGACAAAAATTTCTGCTTCTTTGGGATTAATCAATGTCGCATCCTTTTCATCCACTGAGATATTGTCTTCTATCCCTTGTAGTCTTCCAAGCTCCGCCTCCACACTCACGCCGAAGCGATGGGCATATTGTACGACTTCTTTTGTCATTGCTAGGTTTTCTTCAAAACAATGATGGGATGCATCAATCATTACAGAAGTAAACCCTGCATCAATCGCATTCTTACAGCTCTCAAAACTTGTTCCATGATCCAAATGAAGAGCCACAGGAATATGAGGATACTTCTCTGTAAAAGCTCTGACAAGAGAAACACAAATATCAAGCCCCATATACTTGATCGCTCCCTCACTTGCTTGAACAATAAGAGGAGAAGAAATTTCGTGAGCAGATTGAAAAATGCTTTGCAACATTTCTAGATTGACGAAGTTGAATGCACCTACACCATATCCCTGCTCACTTGCAGGGAGCAAAATCTCGTTTCCAGAAACAAGCATTTTTCTCTCCTTTTTAGCTTACTTAATTGGTTCGATTTTAACCTTTGCTTTCTCTCTCATCAACTTCATTTGCTCTCTGATTTTTTGCTCAACAAGCTGAGCTTTTAGATTGTTCTGGATTGCACCTTCGGCTTGATCAAAAGGCACTGTTTTTGCCTCTGTTTTACTCTGGAGGTAAATAATGTGATATCCAGATTCTGTTTGAATTGGTGTTGTTGTGTAGCTTTGCGGTGTCAAGCCAAAAACTGCCTCTGTAAATTGTGGCAACATTTGATTGCGATTGACAGTTCCAAGATCTCCACCATTTTGGCTCTTTTGGGTTCCAGCATCGATTGACTTCTCATTTGCGAGTTTGATAAATAGATTTTGAAGCGCATCACCTTTTTTGCCCTTGAGTTCAGCCAAGATTTTGTCTGCTTCTTCTTTTGTTTTTACAACAATTTGTCTTACTTGTGCTTGCTGATCAATAAAAAGATTTTGATTTGCATCATAGAATTTTTTTGCATCTTCTTGAGTTACTTTGATAGTCTTTGCAAATTTTTGTTGGAGTTGCTTAACCCACAAATCAATTGCTAAATTTGACTTAATAATCGCTAGTGCTTCTTTGTATTCCTTGTCTTTTTCGATATTGTCTTTTTTTGCAGCAATCAAGGCAAGTTTTCTTTCAATAAGCTGATTGATTGCCATTTCCTTGTCTTGTTTTGAAAGCTTGTCATAATTGAAGCCAGGAATCACTTGCTTGAAGAATTCCATATCTTTATCTGTGATCTTTTGCCCATCTACTGTTGCATAAACTTCAGCCGTTGCCATTGTTGCACACATCATTCCTGCAAGAATTGAGCTGATTAATACCTTTTTCATTTATATTCCTTTTGCTGATTTCTACTACTTCCTGAGGCTTTAAAATCCCCAAAACGTGCGTAATGCAAAATTCTACAACGAAAAAAGGAAATATTTTTTAATTTTTTATTTAAATCTTTTTTGCAGGGCAAGATAGGTTTGGCATATCTCTTGTGTTGTTGAGATTTCTGCTTTGATATTTTTTTCAAAACTTTCAAATGTTGTCCTACCCAATGCAATAGCTGTGTAACTCAAATCCCATTCAAAATTTTGTAAAAAAAATCTATAAGCACTCGGTGAAGTAAAAAGCAAAATAGAATCTTTTTTGGGTTTTGAAGAATTTGAGAGATTAAGCATCTTTGAGCGATAGGCTATCTGCGAGTAAATATCAAAGCCTTTTTTTCTAAGTCTCTCATCAAGTAAAGAAACAATATTCATTGCCCTAAGATAGAGTATTGGGATTTTGGGATTAAGTGTGGATTCTAAAAAAGAAGCAAACTCTCTTCCATGTGCATTGGGCGAAATACAAGCAAGAGAACCACCTAAGTCTTGCAAAGTTTTTGCACTTGATTTACCAATCACATAAGAGGGGATTTGTTTCCAAATTTGCATTTGAGAATATTTCAGAGAGTTCTGCTCAAGGGAGAGGATTGCGTTTTTTGAAGTAAAAAGAAGCAAGCCAAAAGAATTTAAATCAAGACAAAAATCTTCATAAACAATCTCCCCTACAATAAGACTTTTTGCAAAATCATAATTTTGATATCCAACGATGATAATTTCACGCAAAGTCTTATCCAAGATAGGAATTAGATTTTTTTCAAAAAGCAAGTTTTAAGTACAATCACTCCTGCTTTATCGACTTTCCCCTCAATCTCATCTTCTTTGTTTGTTAGGCGTATATTTTTGACAACACTCCCGCGTTTAAGGGTTGCAGAACATCCTTTGACTTTAAGATCTTTGATGATTTGCACGCTATCTCCGGCATTCAACTCATTGCCATTGCTATCTTTTACACTCATAAAATTCTCCTTTTTAATTTAAAAAATAGAAATTTACCTCATTTTGGAATCTTTTTGATACATTTTCAATGTCTTTTTAGACAAAAAAACCTTAATCTTCAAATAAAAAGGACAATATAATGAAACCTACTTTTCAAGGAAACCCTGTAACTTTGGCAGGAAATATTCTAAAAATAGGAGATTTGGCACCTGAAGTGAGTTTGCCAAGCAAAGATTTGAGCGATGTAAAAATCGGTGGAGCAAGCGGAAAGTATCAAATCATCAACTTTTTGCCTAGTCTTGATACTGGTGTTTGTGCAATGCAAACTAAAAAATTCAATACAGAAGCTTCCAAACTCTCTAACGCGCAAGTCTTTGTTGTGAGTATGGATTTACCTTTTGCACAGGGGAGATTTTGCTCAACTGAGGGGATTGAAAACCTAGTTGTGGCAAGTGATTTTAGAGCAAAAGAATTTGGTAAGAAATATGGTGTACTTATTGATGATAGCGTTCTAAAAGGTTTGCTTGCTCGTGGTGTAATCGTAGTAGATCCTGAGGGTAAAATCATCTATGAAGAGATTGTTTCTGAAATCACAAACGAGCCAAACTATCAAGCCGTGCTAGATTTGTTCAAATAAACTACTCCCAAAAGGGAGTGGATCAAAAACTGCAAGAAAATGCAAAACTCCCAATCCCATGAGCCCCATCTTGAGCTTTGAACTCTTTGCTAGAGTAGATGACTTGATAGGTAAAGCTCATAACCCCTGAAACGATAGAAAATCCTCCAACAACTGAGCCAACAAAGGGTGAGATCTCTGTATCAACAGCATAAGTGCTTTTGCCAAAAACATTACCCTGTATAAAAAGATTGTGCCCTACATAAGAGCCATACATCCCTACAAAGCCATAAATCCCGAACCCATCTCCATACACTCGGCCACTCTCAAACCCCCAATTCTCTCCAGCAATTCCCTGAGGGAGAAAAGTGGTTTTGAGGTTATAGCCCATACGAAAGAGTCCGCCAAGTTTGGCAAAGACATTGGCATTTCCAAAGGCAAGTTCGACTGAGGGAATTACATCAATGTCAAAATACTCACTATAAAATAGCGGATAGCGATAAGCAAGTTCATAGGAGAGATTGAGAATGACTTCATCGCCTACTTGCGTATCCCAGCCATTAGAGAGTCTAAGTCCCATAATGGAGTGAATCCCATTTTGTGCTTCCCTTCCAAAGGCATATTTTCCACTCACACCCACCCTTAAGCCTAGAGTTTCAAGCGTGTTTTTAGTGCGATGATGGATGGCAAAACCAAGATTGAGATATCCTGCATAAGGGTGATCTCCAATAGTAGGATAGAGGGCGAATTTATCCACAGGGGTGTAGATGCTTTGATTAATCGCAATTGAAAAAGAGGTATTACCCTCAATAAATCCGATTTTGCCAAGTAATCCATACTCTCCCTCAGGTGAGCTATACAACGCCCCTTGTCCTGCGGTATAGTAGCGATCAATGACTGAGTCAAAATACGCATCATTTTGACTAATGAGCCCTAAATAATGTTTTTTATAAAGTGGAGGGAGAGAGGAGCTCTTTTCTTTTTGCTCCAAGGATTGAATGGAGTTTAACTTCTCTTCTTGAGCACTCAAAATCTTGGCAAAAATCATAAAAATCAAAGCTTTTTTGGATATTTTATTTTTCAAAAAATCTCCTTAAATAGGTTGTTATACAAAAAATCTAGCATATAGAAATAGAGAGTGCTAAATCTTTTATTTTTCTAAATTTGTTCCTAGAAAATTTCTATTTGTTTCTTTGCAACACTCAAAAACTCCAAAACTCCCTGCAGCAGGATCAAGCACAATATCTCCCTCTTGTGTACACGCAAGAATGAGATCTTTTTGCAATCCTCTAGGTTTACTGTGAGGATGGAGCAATGCTTCTTCTTTGGGGATTTTCTCACTAACAATATCACGGATGTTATGGAGATTCCAAGTTCCCTTGGCTTTTATAGGTTTTTTTTGCAAAACAAGAAGATACTCGCTTTGCCTTCTTGTGCGATACCCCATTCCCATCCTGCATTTATCCCAAGTGATAAGATCTACAGTTTGAAAGGTTGTACCCTCAAGCCATCCCTGTATACCTTCGCATAGATGAAATTTGTCGATCCAAAGCATCAAGTATGCACTAGATTTGAGTACACGGTGAATTTCAGAAATGAAATCACAAATCATCTCCTCGCTCATTTGGTGAAGTTCGCTTCTCCCCTTTTGCCTCTCACCCTCATTACCGTACTTCATTTTGTCAAGCACACCACGATACTGAGGATCAAAGAAAGCTAGGGCTATACTTCCCTCATCAATATTTTCAAGAAGCTTCAATCCACAGATGCTAAGGGGTTGATTAAGCAAAGATTCCAAGACTTTCCTTTTGTGAAAATGAAGCTAAGATTTTATCTTAAAAAATCGAGCGAAATTAGAAGAGAAGATATGTTTTTTTCGCTATGATGCATATCAAAAGTTTATACAAAGGTTTAAAAATGCAAACAGCAATCAAGAAATGGGGAAATTCTCTTGCAATTCGTATTCCCAATCATATCCTAAAAGCACTTGCACTTGAAGAAGAAAGTGTGTTAGACATTGCACTACAAAACAACAAAATTGTCCTTAAGAAGAAGCAAGATCTCCAATCACTCTGCCAAGAAATCACTCAAGATAATCTCAATATCTTTACAGAATGGGATGATACCTCTGTGGGAAAAGAGTGGTAATGGGATACATTCCTGAGTGTGGGGATATTGTTTGGCTTGAGTTTGATCCACAAAGTGGTAATGAGCACAAAGGAACTCGCCCTGCCCTTGCCCTTAGTCCTAGAATCTATAATCAAAAAAGTGGTTTGTGTGTCTTTGTCCCCATCACAAGCAAAATCAAAGGCTACCCTTTTGAGATTATCTTGAATGGAGAAGTAGTTCAAGGTGCAATTCTAAGCGATCAAGTCAGAAGTCTTGATTATCGCTCTAGAAAAGCAAGGTTTTGTGAGAAAATCAATGAAAAGATCTTGCAAAAAGTGAGAGAGAAAATCTCACTTTTGATTCTTGATTAAAACAACTCTCTAATTTTATCAAACACTCTTTGAAATTCTTTAAATATATTTGTATTATCAAAACAAATTTCAAACTCATGATCTCCACACCAAATGCGTTTTTTTCCACTATGGCAAACAATAGGAAACTCATTAAGAGAAAAATGCGATTTTATTCCCTTGTTTCTACCTCTATTCTGAAAACCACATTGCTCCTCATTGCTCTCGTATTCCTTTGTAATGCTTATCTTTCCATCCAACAAACACATATCGTGGCAAAACAAGTAAAAAGAATAATCAAAGAGATCTTTTACACCTGTTCTACTTTTTGTTTTGGGCAATAATTCAACTTTTTCAACTCTAGAGCCATTAATATCCTTATGAAAACGAACTCTACTTGTTTGTTGAAATTTTTCTTTTCTTTCCCTTAGGAATTCGAAATTTCTTTTCTCTTTAATCATCAATTGTTCCCACCAAGATTTTAGTGTAAGGTCAGTGTTTTGAATAATCTCTTTCAATTTCGTAACCAACTCAAATTCCGTTGTTATTCCCAAAAGCTCATCTAGAAAATCTTTCAAATACGGAAGTCTTGCATCATTGGCAACACCGCTTAACAACCAATTCCATGCCTCATTATCCCTATACAT
>DXDJ01000042.1 GCA_019115525.1 Candidatus Helicobacter avistercoris
TATTGAATGCAATTACATAGAAGAGATGGTGAGAGTGGCACAAGAGTGTGAGGTTGATTTTGTTTGCAATGAGCAAGTTATATATTTTGGAAGTTATTTAAAAGGATTGAAAACAAAAGAAGATCCCAAGATTCTAATCCCAGATTCCAAAAATATTGCTATTGGTGGATCAGTGTGGAGATGTCTTTTTTCTAGAGAGCTGATAGAGAGGGTTGGAGTGAGATTTTAGAGGGGAAGATCCACGAAGATGAAGGGTTTTTATATATGCTTTTACCCTTTTGTAAAAGGTTTGCAACGTATTGTGGGAGTGCATACTTTTATCGCCAAAGAGAGGGTAGTATCATGGCAGGACACAAGAAGTTTAGAAGCTATGATTTACTTGATGTTTTTGAATCTATCTATCTGTTTTATCAGCAAAAGGGTTTATTGCACCTTTTTGAACCCCCTTATTTTTTTCTTGGTGAATGTGCCATTGGTTATGTCAATGAAGAAGAGTATATTCAAAGAGCTCAAGCATTGATTGAGAGATTGGGGATCAAGCAAAGGAGTGTTTCATTGACAAAAAGAGTGCTTAATCAGTTTAAATTCTTATTGAAACTTCTGCTAATCCGCACTTTATGGAGGGTATAGGAGAATCACTATATCATCCAAGTAATGCTTTGATTTTGTTGTATAACCGATGTGTTAGTGAAGATTTTTTGTAGTTATTTATAATCGTCTTTTCAAATTTTTTGAGGAAGTCTCGTAAAAAAGGAGTTTTGCAGAGATACTCAAACCACAATTCACTTTTTGGAACGCTTGGTGTATTCCAAGGTTTTGCTCCTCCAGAGTAGTGGATTTGTATTGGATTTTTTGACGCCTCAAGAATTTCTTCTTTGGAATAAATATTGGGCTGTAGCTTTGAAAAATCTTCACCCAATGCATCCCAAGCGTTATTGCTAACAACGTAAGACATACTGATCTTTTTGATATAGGGATAACAAACAATTCCAAGAATATTCTGCTCAGGCAAAATCAATTTGCCTACATTTTTCTGTAGGCATTGCAAGGCTTTTTCTTCTAGAGAATGTTTTTGCCATTCCTTGATATTGATGATTAGATATGCAGCGTCACATCCATATTGTATTCCCTTAAGTTCATATTCATCAAATTGATTATAATCACTTCGATATCCTTTTTTGGGTATCGAAAAACTTTCAGGATTATTTGAGACCACTCCGCCAATTAGATATTCTTGGTTGACATCAAAATCTTCAAATTCCTTGACAACACTTCTCAAAAAAACGACGTCTACATCAGAAATGATAATTTTGTCATATTGAGGAAAGAGTGAAGGTGCGATTAATTTGTAAAAGATTTCTTGAGAAAAATGATGCTTGTTTTTGATTTTTTTCCATACTTCTGAAAAAGTTTTATTTCCATCAATAAACTCAAGTGTTGCAAAATGAGAAAATGGCTTGATTGTATCTTGGAATTTTTCTTGATCTTGTGTGGAAATATCATTATGAACTATATAGAGCCTAAACTCTACCCCCCCCCCCTCCCTGTGGTCTTTTGATGATTTTCTAATAGCGAATAAAAAGCAACAGCCGCTGGAATGACATAGTTTTGATCAAAGCAAAACATCATTGGTATAATTTTTTTCATTTTTTTATCCTTTTTATTTGATTTTATGACTCACAAACTTTGAATAATTATCAATAATCCCCCCACCTTTGCGGAATCCTAGCCCACAGCTTTCATAAGCAAAAAACACATTGGGCTGATAGAAGCTTCCATTGTGAGAGTTGAGTGGAGAATACTCTTGGTAGATTTCTTTGTGATTGTGATAGATTCCCTCTTTTCCCTCCAAAAGCTCAAGAGTAGGGGAGAGGATTTCTACATTTGCTCCCTCACGCCCAAAAGCTCGTTTGCGAACTTGCTTTTTGCCTACAAGTGGCTCATAGGAGCTCTCAAGCAAAAGTGGGTGATTAGGGAAGAGATCCCAAAGGATTTTTAGCATTCTTTTGCTTTGGAAGAGCAGGGTGTAGGCAGGATTGAGGAAGATTGTGTTTTTGTTTGCCATCATCTCTTTTATCAGCTCTGCCATCTCAGGCTCATCAATGGCAATATCCTCCCAAGGAATGAGTTTGAACCAAAACTCAAAATTTTGCTCATTATAGAATATTCCCTCTTTCCCATTTAGCACAGCCTCATCGACATAGCAAAACTCTGTATTAAACCCATAATCCCTAGCAATTTCTTGGAGGAATCTTACTGTTCGCTCTTCCTCATTGCTTCCTCTAATACTAGAGAACAAGATCTTCCAGCCTTCATACAGCTCAGAGAAGTTTGAAACATCCTCGCCCAAAGTAATCATTCTTTGGAAATTCTCTCCAATGGCTTCAAAGAGGTTGTTAAACTGTAGATTCTCATCCATCCCATTGGCTTTGAGCACTGCCCATTGGATGATGGCAGTCTCATAGAGCATTGTAGGAGTATCAGCATTAAATTCAAGAAGCTTGATAGGAGCTCCATCAAGTCCCCCAGCAAAATCAAATCTTCCATAAATATGCCAATGCACCTCTTGCTCAAAACTCTGCTTGATGGGCTCAATCAAACTTGGTGGAATGTCTAGCTCAAAAAACAAATCGTTTTTGATGACATACTCCCCAGCTTCCACATACATATCATAGAGTTCATTTCCTGCTTCATAAAACGCATCTGCTTCTTCTTGGGTGATTTCAATAATCTCATTGCTAATGTAAGAGCTCTCATCAGGATCTGTGTGCCATGAGCATCCAAGATTTTCTAGTGTTTGGCTATCAAGTGCTTTGCCTTCAATGATATGCATTCTCAACCTCCATAAGTGTTTTGTTTGCTTGGATTATTTCCAAAAAATCCACTTTTTCCACTGCTTGAAGAGCTTCTTGAGGCAGAAGAAGAGGGGTTGGAGAAACTGTTTTTGCTTCGCTCATAGGCTTGAGGGGATTTGTAATTTCTCATTTGATTTTGCTGATAGGTGGGGTTGTTGAATAGCTTATTTCCAATGTAGCTTCCCAGAATCGCTCCAGCCGCACTTGCCAAAATCGCTCCGCCAAGACCTAACCCACCACCAGTGGTGCTTGTCAGCTCGCTTGTGCCATTGTTGATCTTTTTTTCTTCCTCTTTGATGAGCTTGTCAATCTCTTCTTGAGTGAGGATTCTCTCATTGCCATTTTTATCACGCACGATGACATGAGTGCGATCGCTCGGATATTCTTCAAGGACTTTGTAGCTCCCATCACTTTGCTCTTCTAGGATGACAAAAGCCCCCTTTTTTTTGCTATCTTGTAGGGATTGAGAAACATTGTCTTGGGATTTTGGTTTTTGGGTATCACAACCGCTTAGGGCAATCAATGCCAATGCACTAAATCCCCCAATCATGGCATAGTTCGAAATTTTTTTGATGTGTTTGTTCATAGGAAATCCTTATTTATAGTCTTGCGTGAGAAGATTTTAGCACATCTTTAAGATCATAGATTACGCTTTGATTATGAGTATGTGAAGCAAGATCAATCTCTTCAAACTCTTTGTGTGCCACGGCTAGAAGCACTCCATCAAATCTCTTATCTATCTCAGAGAGATTAGAATAGAGTGGGGCGGAAGTGAGTTTGCTAACCTCCTCAGGGATAGCCAGAGGATCAAGCAAGGTGATTTCACAGCCATACTCTATAAGCTCATCAATGACTTCAAAGACTTTGGAATTGCGAATATCATTGCAGTTTTCTTTGAAAGTTACGCCAAGGATGAGAATCTTTGCTCTCAAAATCTTGATGTCTTTGGCAATCATTAGCTTGATAAGTTTTTGTGCCACAAAGCTTGGCATCGCATCATTTACCAGTCTTCCAGCAGAAATAACTCGAGGATGATAGCCCAGCTCATGAGCCTTGTGCGTGAGATAATAGGGATCAATGCTGATGCAATGCCCCCCTACAAGTCCAGGCTTGAAGGGGAGAAAATTCCATTTTGTACTTGAAGCTTTAAGAACCTCTTGGGTCTCTATACCCAGCTTATCGC
>DXDJ01000043.1 GCA_019115525.1 Candidatus Helicobacter avistercoris
CAAGACTAAGAGGGGGCAAGAGTGTAGCTCCACTCTCTTTGGCTATTTCTTGAGCCTCTTTGGTATAGGAGTGAGAGAGGATCAAAGACTCAATCAATGGTTGTATTGTTTTGCACACCTCAATCCACTGCTTGATAGGATACATTTTTTCTCTCTTAGAAGCTTCAAATACAACCAAAAGTTTCTTTTTTTCTCCTTTTAGAAGTGGGGTGATTGTCTGCAAAGACTGAGGAAGGTAACCAAAGGCCTCTTGTGTATTTGTAACCCCTACCCCCAAAAGAGCTTCATTGCGTTTGAGAATGTTTGCTTGATAGGGGATTTGTATCTTTTGAGTATAAAAAAGTGAGGCAATAGGCTCCTTAATAGAATCCCAAGCAAAACCTTGAAATATCTTTGTAGGGATCATTTTCCCCAGAAGAGATGACTTGATGAGTCCTTGCATATCAAAAAGAATGTCATAGGGCTTTAGAGAGTTTAGGGTTTTTTTCACAGAATAAAGCCCTTTAAAATCTTTTGCTTTAAGCAGTCGCTTCAAAGGAATGGAATAAACACAATCAATCAATGGTGAATTTTGCAAAATCCCCTCAAAACGCTCATCTACAAACCAGTCAATTTGGCATTGGTATTTTTCTTTTAGGGCACTTAAAAAACTCATTGCTACAACAATATCGCCCAGTGCGGAGAGCTTGATAATCCCTATTCTCAAAAAGTCATCCTAGGATGAAGTTTGTTGGACAAAATATTCTTGCTCTCAAAAGCCACTTCAAAATCAAAATTCTTAACAACCTTTAAGATCTGCTCTCGTGCTAAGTGTCCTGCACCATCAATTTGCAAAACTCCAGTAGCTGGTGAGGAGTATTGCACTCTTGGAGAATAAGAGAGAATCTTAGCAAGAGAGAGAAAGCTACAAAGCATTTTTAACTCTTTAAGAGAAAGGGATTTGAAGCGTGATTCTTTGGGGAGTTTTTTACCACTGTATTCAATCAAAGTTTTTATCAAACTTCTTTCATTGTAAGAAAATCCATATTCCAAACCATTAAAAGCAAGATAGGCACTATGAGCAGATTGAGAGTGGCATCCCAACCTCTCTCCAAGCAAAGAAAGCCTAGAAGCAATCGCTAAAGAGGCTTTGTATTTTTCGCTGATTTTGTGAAAACTGCTTAGAGTGTCAAAGATTTGCAAAGCTTGTTTTTTGATTTCTTTTGCTCTTGATTTTTTATCTTCAAATCGATCAAGCAAAGACTTAAGAGACGGATTGAAACCTTTGGGGAATCTACTGCCACAATGCCTTAGCAAATCTGACAAAAACACCCCCTCTCTTACACCCACACCACAAGTGATCACTTTTTTGATGCCAAAATACTCCAAAAATGCACAAAACACCAAAGCCCCACTCTTAATGCTATCAACCCTATCCTCGCTAAACCCCATTTCACTGAGCATATCATTATGGCTTTCAGAGATCTTGCGAGAAAAATCAATATAGTATTCTGCCTCTACCTCCAATCCATGCAAAAAAGCAACCCCTCGCTCTTTGGCAATAATCTTGCTCAAAGCCCGTATGCTCCCCCCTATACCCAATGCGTATTTGTGAGAATAATCTTTTGGAAGCTTTTGCAACTCTTGCTTGATAAAATTCCTTGCCCCCTCTACATCATTTTTTCCATCAAAAAACAATTCTTTGATACGGATTGCTCCAATATCTAGTGATGCCATTGAGAGGATTTTCCCCTCTTCTAGCAAGGCACATTCACTTGATCCTCCACCAACATCAATTGTGATTCCGCTTTTTTGATGAGAAAGGTTAAGGCAAGAAATCGCTCCATAATAGGCTTCTTTTTTGCCATCTATAATTTTGATTTGGATTCCACACTCTCTCTTAGCTCTTTGCAAAAACTCGCTTGAATTGGGGGCATCCCTTAGGGCACTTGTAGCAACGCAAAAGATCTTTCTTGCCCCCTTTTGTTTGGCTCTTTGCATAAACTCTTTGAGTGCAAAAAGTGTGCGTTGCATTGGATACTCTTGCAGAATTCCCCCATTCTCATAGCTCCCCTCAGAAACCCTCACTCTTGATTTGCATTCCTCCAGAAGAAAAAAGCCAAAGTGGCTTGTTTTCTCAAAAATCGCCATTCGTGCAGAATTTGAACCTATATCAATTACTGCAACGATCTTTGCCATTACTCGCCTTGCTGAAGTTGCTCGTATTTATACTTTAGCTCTTCCATTGATTCGATATTGTCAGGATCTGAAACAATTGCATCAACAGGGCAAACTGCGATACAGCTAGGCTCATCATAAGATCCTACACACTCTGTGCAACGATCAGGATCGATACAATAGATCGGATCACCCTCTTCAATTGCCTCATTGGGGCATTCTTCGCGACACGCATCACACGCAATACATTCATCACTAATCAAAACTGACATCTTTTTCTCCTTGATATGGGTTTGCTCTTTATAGCTGATTTAGCCAGAAACAAAAATTGCTTATTTTAGCGACTTTTGCAATTTAAAAGAGTTTTTTGATGATCTTTTAGCTCATTTAGCTCTGAAATTTTAGATTGGGGGATTTTAGAGAAAAGCTCTTTTGCTTTTTGACAATCTCCAAGCTTATAATACCCCCACGCCAAAGAATCTAAAAATTCATAAGAATTAGGGCTTTGATCCAATGCCTCTTGCACATACTTCATCCCCCCCTTGATATCCAAATCATAATCAATCATCAAATATCCCAAAAAGTTCAAATACTCTGGCAACCCTTGCGGAGCTTTTTCTTCTTTTTTGAGTTGTGCAATCCCTTCTTTGAGATTGGCTATCATCGATTTAAGATCTTCTTTGCTTGGATTTTTTTGTATCAACTCAAAGCGATAAATTTCTGAAAGAATAAGCATTTCGGGGTTTTTACTCTCATCATAAATGAGTTTTGCCTGTGCAGAAGCTTGGGCAAAATCACCCTTTCCTACATAAAGCTCCAATAAAATACTTCGGTTTAGAGGATATTTTTTTGCAACCTCAATAGCTTCATCATATTTTTTGCTGTATGCATAAACTGCGATGAGATTTGTAGCATTTTGGATTGTAGGGGATTGTTCCTCAATGCGTTTTAGCAATCTCTCTACTCGACTAATTTGCTTTGTTTTGACATAAAACTCTATGCTTCGTTTGCATAAATCCTGAGAGCACCCATACTTTTCCAAATGTGTATTGAGCAAATCACCAATACGCTCATTGTTTTGGGTATTAGAATAGATTGAGATGAGTTTTTCTAGACTTCTTTCACTATGGCTTTCATCATAAGCTTTATTGAGCTCCATAAGAGCATCTTCGATTCTATTGCTCTGATAGTATAGGTTGCCTAAAATCTCATGAACAAGCGGAGAATTTTCTTTTGTCTTAATTTTTTCAATTGTAATAATTGAATTTTTGACATCCCCTAATCTGAGATAAGAATCTGCTAAAACCTTTTCAATTTCCAAATCATAATCTTTATTTTTTTTCTGAAATGAGAGGATAAGGTTGATCGTGCCTTGTGGATCATTTAGATAAGCTGAAACCAAAATACTTTCTCTTAGATATTCAATCTTTCCACTCTCTTCATAGAGCAAAAGATAAAGATCTCTTGCTTGGGCATATTGTTTTAACTCTATGGCATTTAAAGCTTCATTTACCATATCATCTTCATTGACTTCCCCCCAAAGGCAGAGCATACAAAACAATACAAACAAAATTTTTTTCATTTTTTTCTCTCCTCATCAAACTTCACGCCCATACATTCTTTTTTGAGATATTCTAGTTGTTCTTGTTCTAAAAATATTTTCCAAAAAGGAAAATCTCTGCATTGTTTGGGGCGAACTTCATAAATACTGCATTGTTTTTTGTTTTCATCAAAAAATATGCACGCATAGCCATTATTATAAGTTTTTTCTATAAAGGAAAATTTATAGCCTACTTTTTTGACATATTTTTCAAGACATTGCTCAAAATCAATATTTAAAAATCCTGCCACATTTTGAATCTCATTAAGTGAAGCAAAAATATATCCACTCTCACCAACGCAACATTTTCCTCCGCATTCCTCACATGCTCGCTGATCAAAACTAAAACAATATCCCTCTTCTCTCATCGCCTATCTTTTTGCAAAAAAATCAATACCAACAAACTTCCCGTCCCCAAACAAATCACTTCACCAAAGGAATTTAATGCTCGAGTTTGGCTAAACAAGAAAAAACCAAAAGAAAAAAGCGTTGTAAGGGTTGAAAACAAAATTGCACTTCTTGCCCCTTCCACTCTCCCTTCGCGTGTGTGATAGATTCCATAATCAACCCCTACAACTACCACGATTAGAAGTGCAAAAAGATGCATAATATTCACAGCACTTCTAAGTGAGAGATAGCACATAACAACACCAAAGGGGAAAAGAATAAAACTTAGAGCATTGAAAAAATCTCCTCTTGTGCTTATAGCCAACAAAACAACCATTGCAACAAATGCAAGTGCAAGAATGCTAACCATTGGTGCATAAATCCCTTGCGTAATTTGTGCGATAAGATCTTGGATTTGTGAAGTATTCACTCCTGTGAGATGCTCAAGCTTACTTAGCTCACTTGTATAGCTTTGCGTATAGTATTTTTTGCCATCTTTGATAATAGTAAAACCCATCAAACTCAGCTCATCAAAGGTAAGTTCTCCTTGGAATCTTGGAATATTTTTATAAGCATAAGAGAGGGTTTGAGCTAGATTTTTATCTATCTTTCCAATTTGATAAACCGCGTCTTCATAACGCTTTTTAAAATCATAAAATGACATTGATTTGTAATATCTCTCTCTTTTTTTGATTTCTGCTTTTGTTGGAAATATCGCCAAAGCAGTAGGAGAGGAAAGGAGACTATCAATCTCTCTAGCCTTTGCAATCAAGCCATCAATACTTGTTGCATAAAACAAATAGGGCTTCTCCACATCTTGCAGAGGAGCAAAAAAATCTTTTTGGGCATTCATTTGGACATTTTGGTAATCCAATTTTGACAGATCAAAATCTGCTGTAATTTTGACACTCATAACACCAAGCATTACAACGCTCAAGATTAAAAAATAAAAAGAGGGAATGCAATTAAGAGATATTTCTTCAATCTTTTGATACATTCTTGGTTTTTCAAAGCCAATTTTTTGATACAAAAAAGCAAAGCATAAGTATGCTGCTGTGAGATTGATCATAGCATAGAGTGCAAGCTGATTAAGAAGAGGAAAGGGAACAAACAAACATACAAAAAATCCCACCAAAGTCGTTATAAATCCATAAAATAC
The DNA here is from genome assembly GCA_019115525.1 of Candidatus Helicobacter avistercoris. Classification (GTDB taxonomy): domain Bacteria; phylum Campylobacterota; class Campylobacteria; order Campylobacterales; family Helicobacteraceae; genus Helicobacter_G; species Helicobacter_G avistercoris. The sequence goes on from DXDJ01000043.1 coordinate 5,304, forward strand.
GGCAGAATTAAATCTAATTTTTCTTTGAAGATAAAACCCTAAAAAATGATGGTGCATCATATAATCGATACAAATATTGCTAATCCCTATCCCAAAGCTCAAAGACATAATACTCACGCTAGGATAAAGAAGCAAAAGAGCCAAGATCGCAATAAGATTGGAAAATACAAGAGTGGCAATCATATTAAAAGTAAGAAGAGGCATTCTCAAAATTACAAAATACAAAATCAAGAAGAATCCTGCAGAAAACAGCATAAGCAGATTTACCTCATCCATAATAAGCTGAGGATTTTCTACGCTCATAAAAAGAGGAGAGAAGTAATGCTTGATTCCATATTTTTGAGCCAAAGAAGTGAATTCTTCATAAAGTAGATGCACTTTTTTTGCATCTGCACTTTTCATCTGCACAACAACATAAGGCTCATTTTCAAATACAAAATCCTTAGCAAACTGAGGAATTTCAATAATTTTTAAAGGATCTAGGGGATTAAAATTGGGGCTTGAGGCTGATTGAAGCAGAGTATTTAACATCTCTTTTGGTTCCATTTTATTGGCTCTTAAAACTCCTAGATAAAAATAATTCTTGCTCAAAAATTCTTGGAAAAAGAGATTGGGTTTTACTCCTTGATGAACCGTGGCGACATTGGGCAAAAGTGCAACATCTGAAATAAAAGTATCAAAATCCCTTGCATCCTTTTTGGAGACATAAATCGTTTTTGAATCACTAAATTTGCGATTTAGATCTACCCATTCTCGCTCATTTCCCTGAGGAAAAAGATCCAATACATCCAAACTAATCTTTTTGCTCCAATACTCAGGAGAACTCCAAAAGACTCCAAAAACAACAATCGCTACGAAAAAAAACAAAATAAAATTTAAACTCTTTCTCAATTTTCACTCTTTCTATTTCGCAAAATCAATCCAAAAATTATAATATACATTTCTCTAAACCATTTCATACCTAAAGGCACAAAATGCAAACAACTCCCAATTTTGAAGAACTAATTGAACTCTCCAAACGCTCTCTTGATTCACTTAGCAATCAAAACCTTCCTCTCAAAGAAAGCTTAGAGATTTACAAACAAGGACTTTCTTATCTTAAAGAAGCACAAAGGCTCCTAGAAGAAGCAAAGCTTGAATATCAAGAAATTTCAAAGCCCCAAGAATAGGGAGCTTGAAAAAGGTTTAAAAATTTTGGGTATAATCCAAACTTTTTGAAGTGATAAAATGCTTTAGTTTTTGTGCATTTTGTCGATTTCCTGCATTCAACTTCATACCCAAAGGCTTTTTCTTATGGAAACTGAAAATCAACAAACCCCAAAAACCAAAAAAGACCCAAATAAAGAGCTCGAACTGCTTTTTAGTGAAGAGGAAACTCCTTATATTTCTTATGAGAAGATTGCTCAAACTCTACAAAAAGCTCCCACTCCTGCACAAGTCAAAAAAGTCAGAGAATTGGCAACAAAATACAACAAACAGCTAATGAGTTCATCAGAAGTTGCAAAACTTCTTAATATTCAAGACAAAACAAAACTTATAGAAGAAAAAAGAAAAGTTCTTGATGGTGAGCTTGAGGATGAATTTGACTTTATGAAAGAGCGTGAGCTTTTGGAGTGGAGTAGAAGTGATAGCCCTGTAAGAATGTATCTGCGTGAAATGGGGCAAATCCCCCTACTTACAAAAGAAGAAGAAGTTATTTTAAGCAAACAAATCGAACTAGGCGAAGATACGATCTTAGATGCAATTTGCTCTGTGCCTTATTTGATTGATTTTATCCATGATTATCGCGACGCTCTCATTAACCGCGAACGAAGAGTTAAAGAACTTTTTAGAAATTTTGATGATGATGGTGAAGAGGAGGAGGGCGACGAGGAAGAAAATATTGAGGTCGATGATAATGATGAAACCCTCAAACCTATTAGCAAAAAAGATCAAAAACGCATCGACAATGTTCTTGCGAGTTTTAAAAATCTAGAAAAAGCCAAAAAAGAATGGCTAAAGGTTTTAGAATCTGAGTCAAATGTTGATGATGATGAATTGGGGCATATTTTACTTCTTGCACACAAAAAGTATGTCCTCAAAGAAAGTTTGCTTGAATTGGGGCCGACAAGCAAACTTATCAGCGAACTTGTCAAAGCAATGGAAAACACACTTAAGAGTGGTGATGGATTTGAGAGAGAATTGAAGCGTCTTGAATACAAACTTCCACTTTTTAACGATGTAATGATTGCAAATCACAAAAAAATTCTTGAAAATATTACCAATATGTCAAGAGAAGAGATCATAGAAGTTGTTCCAGAAAGCACTATGGTTAGCGTATATATGGAGCTAAAAAAACTCTTCCAAACCAAAGAAGCAAGCGAAGGAGGATTTGATCTTGAGCCTGAGAAGCTCAAAGAGATTTTGGAACAAATCAAAAGAGGAAAAACAATTTCTGACAAAGCCAAAGGCAAAATGGCACGCTCCAACTTGCGACTTGTTGTCTCAATCGCTAAGCGTTACACCAATCGCGGGCTCCCTTTCCTTGATCTTATCCAAGAAGGAAATATTGGTCTTATGAAAGCTGTGGATAAATTTGAGTATAAAAAAGGCTTCAAATTCTCTACTTATGCGACTTGGTGGATCCGTCAAGCCATTTCAAGAGCAATTGCTGATCAAGCAAGAACGATTAGAATCCCCATCCACATGATTGAAACCATCAATAGGATTCATAAAATTATGCGAAAGCACATCCAAGAACATGGAAAAGAGCCTGATGTAGAGTTTATTGCTCAAGAAGTGGGATTAAGTGTAGATAAGGTTAAGAATGTAATTAAGATTACAAAAGAGCCTATCAGTCTTGAAGCACCTATTGGAAGTGATGAGGATGGGAAGTTTGGAGATTTTGTTGAGGATAAGAATGCCATAGGTCCTATGGATCACATCCTCAAAGAAGACTTGCGAGGACAAATTGAACTTATTTTAGATCAACTCAATGATAGAGAGCAAGCTGTGATTAGAATGAGATTTGGACTCTTAGATGATGAGAGCGATCGAACGCTTGAGGAAATTGGAAAAGAGCTCAATGTAACAAGAGAGCGAGTAAGACAAATTGAATCTAGCGCGATTAAAAAACTCAAACACCCCAAAGTTGGAAGACAGCTCAAAAACTATATGGAGGAATAATCCCCCATATAGCCCTCAAGAACAAATATGCTAAAGAAAAAATTTTCCTATCACTTCCTTATTTTTTTCGCCTCGCTTTTTATTGTTAGCTTTTTTAATCATATTTTCTTCTCCTCACTTTTAGAGATTTTTCCTTTTTACAAGGTTGCCTCTACATGGGCTTTTATGCTTTTTGCCCTTTGCTTGTGTTTCGAGCTACTTTGTTTTGGAAGGATATGCAAAGCAATTTTGATCTGTTTTGTTCTCTACTGTTCTTTTGTAGCATATTTTATTGAAACTCTCAATATTGGAATCACACCAGATATTATTCAAAGTTTTTTAAATACCCATATCTCAGAAGCAAAGAGTTTTTTGACTCCGTCATTTATCGGATATATTTCTTTTTTGGGGGTTTTGCCCTCTATTTTGATTTTTTTCTTCCCTGCCTCTTATTCTAGATTTGTCAAAGAATTGATTTTAAAGCTTTCTTTGATGGTTTTATATGCATGCCTCTCTTTTGTTTTGTGGTCTTTTGTTGTTGGTCAAGATCTTATCTATCTCTTTACAACTCAACACAAATTCCAGCATATCACACTTCCCATCTCCCCTATTCGCTCAAGCATTATGCTCTATACTCAAAAACAAAAACTCTCAATCCCCTATCAGCAAGTAGCCCTAGATGCTACACTTGCAAACTCTTCAAAAAAGAAAATCTTAGTTTTGGTTATTGGAGAGAGTGTTAGAGCTTCTGAACTTCAAGACTATTCAAGAAATCTCTTGCCTCAAACCAAATCTCACTTCAATCTTGTTAATTTCTCAAATTTTAGTTCTTGTGGGGTTATTACTGCCATTTCTGTGCCTTGTATGCTTACGCCCTACACACACTCTACCTATACCAATCGCTATCTTTCAAACTTTACAGATAACATCTTAGATATTACTCAAAGAGTGGGGATCAAAACCTACTGGCTAGATAGCAATAGTGGGGATGCACAAAGCTGTATTGGGGGAGTGTGCAAACGAATTGAGAATGTTTTTTATTTTGATGATTTAGATGAGGCCTTGTTTAAAAAATTTGATTCACTTACTCATCATCTGTCTGTTGATTCTAATTATCTTTTTGTTTTACATACTTTTGGAAGTCATGGGCCAGATTATTTTAGACGCTATCCCAAAGAGTTTGAGATTTATACCCCTGTGTGCAAAGAAAAAAATCCAAATCTCTGCACAAAAGAAAAACTCATCAATGCTTATGATAATTCTATTTTATATACAGACTTTTTGCTTCATTCTGCGATCTTGCGACTAGAAGAGTTACAAAAAGAATTTGATGTATCCTTATGGTATATAAGTGATCATGGCGAGAGTTTGGGCGAACTTGGCAATTATATGCACGGTGGACTTCCCTACTCACTTGCTCCCAAAAACCAAACCCTAGTAGGGGCTTTAGCTTGGTTTGGAAATAATCTTGGAGTGCAATATCAAGCTTTCAAATCAAAACAAAATTCAGAGCTTTCTCAAGATTTTATTTTTCATAGTATTTTGGGGTTTTTCAAGATCAATACAAAAGTTTATGATCAGTCTTTGGATTTGGGACATTAAATATCGCCATATAAAAATCGAATCAAAAACAATGCATTTCCTCCCTTTGTTGGGCTATAACCAAATAGCCCAACCCCAAAAATAGGCAATTGCAAAGAAAGTTCTAGCATGTGATAATCATCGATTAAAAATTGAGTGGCAATCCTTGCACGAATTTCTGCTGAGAGAGTTGTTAGCGACATAGATCGCAAAGCACCGCGTCCATGATAATTAAAAACATTAAGATAAGCCCCGCTCCCCAAAATCCATCTAGAAGCAATGCCATCTTGCATCCTTGTGGCATACACCTTGTTTAAAGACAAGCCCCCCACTATATGTCTTCCCTCAAATTGCTTGTTGTAATGACTGGCAACCTTGTAAAGATCATAGATTAGAACCGCTTGTTTGTAGGAGTGGGTTTTGGGTTTGAAAAACATGGGAGAAGAGTGGATATAAAAATCACGACTCTCTTGTTTTTTCTCCAAATATGTATCCTTTGCAATCTTGGCTTCTTCATACAAGAAATAGCGAGTATTTCCATACAAAACCACCCCCAAAGCCAATAAGCAAAGGATTCTAGCCATTATCTAATGTTTTGCTTTTTTAAGCATCATCCTCAAGCTCACATAAAACTTCATCCACTCATCAAGCTCCATCAATGGGTGTCCGCCCCACTTGGTGTTTGGTGGAAGATTTTTACCCACTGCTCCACGCCCTGCAATCTGCACAAAATCTCCAATATGGATGTGTCCTCCAGTTCCAGCTTGTCCTCCCATTACAACATTTCGCCCAGTCGTAGTTGAGCCTGCAAGCCCTACTTGAGAAACCAGAATGCTATGCTCTCCGATGATACAGTTGTGTCCGATTTGCACGAGGTTATCAATCTTGCTTCCTTTTTTAATGCGTGTTTCACCAAAGACTGCTCGATCAAGCGTGCAGTTTGCACCAATCTCTACATCATCCTCTATCACCACTCTTCCATTGTGATAGATCTTGATATGGGCACCATCTTGGGTATGAGCGTATCCAAAACCATCGCTTCCTACAACACTTCCTGCATGGATACTCACCCTATCTCCTAAAATCGTATCTGCATAAAGCACGACATTGGGGAAGATTTTGCACCCATTGCCTATTTTTACCCTATCACCAATCACAGCCCCAGCCATAATCACACAATCCTCTCCAATCTCAACATCTCTGCCTAGATATGCTCCACTCATTACCTTAGAGCTAGAAGCCACCTTTGCGTCCGCTCCACTCTCCTCAAACATCTCTCTAGCAAAAAAGCTTGAGAGATAAGCAAAGGCTAGATGAGGATTTTTCACTACAATGGCTTGAATATGCGAGGGGATGAGAGAGGCATTTTTCTCGCTCACAAGCACTGCCCCTGCTTTGCATTCTGAAAGCTTGGGGAGATATTTGTCTTGATCGACATAAACTAGATCGCTTGACGTCGCTTCCTCAAGTGTGCTTAGGGATTTGACATCAAAATCTTTGAGATTTTTTGTATCAACATCCAAATATTTCATCATTTCAAATAAACGCATTACTTTTCCTTGCTCAAAATTTTTTCAACGATTTTATAATACTTTATTTTATAAAAGGAGTTTTGCAATGCTACTTGGAGTAAATATTGATCATATTGCTACTTTACGTGAAGCTAGGAAAATCAATGAGCCAAATCCTTTGGAGGCGATCTTCATCCTTAAAAATGCTGGAGCATCCCAAGTTACACTTCACTTGCGTGAAGATCGACGCCATATTCACGATGAAGATTTCAAAGCTATTATCTCTCAAAGCTTTTTACCTCTCAATCTTGAGTGTGCAAGCTCGATGATTGATACTATTGCACCCTACTCTCCTCATCGTGTAACTTTAGTGCCTGAAAAAAGAGAGGAGGTAACTACTGAGGGCGGATTGGATTTACATCAAAAACAAGTTCAAGACGCAATAAAAAAACTTCAAACTCACTCTATCCCCACCTCACTTTTCATCGATCCAAAAATAGAAAACATCCAACTTGCTAAAAAACTAGGAGTGCAGAGCATTGAGCTTCATACAGGAGAGTGGGCAAATCTTTTTTTGATGGCTTACACCAATCTCAAACACACTCATAACTCTATCCCCTCTCTTAATCTTCCCACTCAAGAGTTGGAAAAACAAATGCAAGAGAATCTAAACAAACTCAAAGAATGCTCAATCCTAGCAAAAGAGCTAGGACTTGAAGTTTTTGCAGGACATGGATTAAACTATCAAAACGTCTCCCCTATCGCCTCAATCCCTCAAATCACTGAGCTCAATATCGGACACGCGATTATTGCACGTGCTATTTTTGTAGGACTTTTTGAAGCAATTAGAGAAATGAAGGAGCTCATCAAAAGATGAAAAAGATTGCTATAAGCTGTGGAGATATCAATGGCATTGGGCTTGAGATCTTGCTTAAAGCTCACGAGCAGATTATCCAAAAAGTCATTCCGATTTATTGTGTGCATTATGAGCTTTTACAAACTGCCTCAAAGCTTCTCTCTCTTCCTCTGCCTCCCTCACTAACTCCCTCAATGTGCACCCCCCCAAAGCTTGAGATTCCAATAATTGAGCCAAAATCTATAAGCAAAATTAGTGGGGAATACAGCTATGAGAGTTTTATGCTAGGCTGTAAGCTTTGTGAAGAAAAACAGGCCAATGCCCTTGTTACTCTTCCTATTCACAAGCAAGCTTGGCTTCTGGCTGGAATGAATGCCATAGGACATACACAAGCCCTAAGAGAACGCTATGGCAAAGAAGCGATTATGATGCTAGGATGTGAGAAAATGTTTGTAGCACTCTATACAGATCACATCCCCCTAAAAGATGTATCCTCTCGCATCAAAAGCCAAAAGCTAGTTGAGTTTTTTAAAGCCCTTTATAGCACTCACAAAAGTGAAAGCTATTGTGTAATGGGAGTCAATCCTCACGCAGGAGATGGAGGCATGATGGGCGATGAAGAGAGAGAAATCCAAAAAGCCATAGATGAGATGAATGCGATTTTGGGAAAAGAAATATTTAGGGGTGTATATCCTCCAGATTGCTCTTTTATCCCTGCAAGACAAAGAGAGTTTGATACTTGGATAGCGATGTATCACGATGTGGGCTTATGTGTGCTAAAGGCAATGTATTTTGATGAGAGTATCAATGTAAGCTTAAATCTTCCTATCCTCAGAACCTCAGTGGATCACGGAGTGGCGTTTGATATTGCTTATGAAGGAAAGGCGAGTATTGTGAGTTATCTCAATGCTGTGGCTTACGCCACAAAATAGAAGAGGAGCTCACTTTCTAAGCTCTTTAATTCTTGCAGATTTACCTTTTCTATCTCTTAGATAGTAGAGTTTCGCTCTTCTAACACGACCGATTCTTAAAACTTCAATTCGCTCAAGAGACTCGCTATAAAGTGGGAATACTTTCTCCACTCCAACATTGTTTGCTCCCATTTTTCTAACTGTAAAAGTTCTATCTACACCATTTCCACGGATAGCAATACAAATCCCCTCAAAGTTTTGAATCCTACTTTTATCTCCCTCTTGGATTTTGATCCCAAGTCTAAGAGTATCGCCTGCTTTAAATGCAGGAACTTCTTTTCCAGCAATTTGTGCTTTCTCAAAGCTCTCGATATATCGATTTTTCATTTTCTATCCTTATGATTTTTCCATTTCTGATACAAATCGGGTCGGTAATATTTTGTCCTCAATGCAGAAAGGTCAAGTTTTAAACTTGTAATTTTACTATGATTTCCCTTGAAAAATTCTAAAGGTGGTGAAATTTTTTCAAATTTTTCATCTTTTTTGATTGTTTTTGCAAAAATAGGGGCTTCTAAAAGATGATTTTCAAAACTCTCTCCAAGTAGAGAATCTTCATTTCCTAGCACACCTTTAATCTGTCTGGCAATACTATCACACAAGCAGAGTGCGGGAAGTTCTCCTCCTGTAAGAATAAAATCTCCTATGCAAAACACCTCATCTGCCCACATCTCAATCACCCTCTCATCAAACCCCTCATACCGTCCGCATACAAAGATGATATGCTCTTTTTGCGACAAACGCACACTATCTTTTTGCGAAAATTGAGGCGCTGAGGGAGTGAGAAAAATAATATGAGAATCTTGACTTGCAATATGGCTTAATGCTCTATCAAGCACATCAGCACAAATCACTTGCCCTGCCCCTCCTCCGATCTGAGGCTCATCTACTTTTCCATAGCGATTGGAGGCAAACTCTCTGGGATTGAGATAATCAATCTGGATCTTCCCACTTTCAATTGCACGATGAAGAATAGAATCACAAAAATAAGATTGCAAAATATGAGGAAAGAGTGTTAAAAAAGTAAAACGCATTTAGCTAGAGAGCCAAATATCTTTGGCACCTTGTGTGTAGATCTTTTTCTCTTTGCATTCAAGCACATATCGATGAATGTAAGGAAGCAAAAAACGCTTTGGAAATTTCTCACTCTCAATGGCTTGGATCAGCAGATAATCCACTCCACCCATCCTATCCACATCAATCACTTCTCCAAGTTTCTCTCCCTCCTCAATCACCTCACACCCTACAACATCAAACCAAAACATCTCCCCCTCTTTTAGCTCACAATATTTGCGTGTATCTTCCAAAGAAGCATAGAGAGTGAAGTTTGTTAGAGTCTTAACACTCTCTCTGCTTTCATACCCTTCAAACACAACAATACCATTTTCAAATGATTTGATTTTGAGAAGGAGACTTTGGGGGTTTAATCCTATGGATTTTGCAGTGTAGGTAATATCTTGGGCAAAGATTTCTGGGAAGTCAGTAAGAATGTGGAGTCTTGCTCCACCATTGACCCCCACGCTTTTGCCAATCTTTGCAACCTGTATCATACAGATTGAACAACGATCTTGTAACTTTGACCATTTTTAACTTTGCAACCTGAAAGCACATTTTTAAGGGAATGAATCATCTTTCCGTTTTTCCCGATGAATTTTCCCATATCTTCTTGAGAAGAAAAGAGCGTGATTTGGATACCCTCTTCGCACTCTTGTGTTTGCACTCGGATTTGCTCAGGATGCAAAGCAATTTTTTTGGCATATTCCAAAATAAAATGTTCAACCATTGTTATTTTGAAGTTAGTTTTTCAACTCTTTCGCTCATTTTTGCCCCTACACCCTTCCAATAAGCCAATCTCTCTGCATTGATTTTTACATACGCAGGCTCCACTAGAGGATTGTAAATCCCGATAGATTCAATCCATCCACCATCTCTTCTTTTTCTGCTGTCTGTAACAACTACTCTATAAAAAGGTTTTTTCTTTCGACCCATTCTTGTCAATCGAATCACTGTTGCCATTGATAATTTTCTCCTGTTAAAATATTTCAAAAGCTTCTATTATAGAGTTTTTTTGCTTAAAACGCAGTAAGTTTTTCTCCAATCGTGGCAAAATGATGAAAAAATTGCAAAAACAAGGAAGATTATGTTTCTCTTCACCGCAGGTCCATCTCAGATTTCTCCTCAAATCTCAGAAATTCTCTCCTCTCCTATCATTCATCATCGAAGCCTTGAGTTTGAAAAAATTTTTCACACTTGCTACGATGAACTGCTTAGAATCTGCCCTATGCAAGAGGTGTTTTTCCTCTGCTCTAGTGGAAGTGGGGCAATGGAGAGTGCGATAAGCTCTCTTGCTCCTAAGCATTTACTGATTTTGGAGAATGGGAAGTTTTCTGGTAGGTGGGGAGAGATTGCAAAGAATTTTGGGGTCACAATCACTACACTCTCATGCTCTTGGGATCGCTCTCACAAAGCAGAAGAAGTGCTAGAAACTCTCAAAAAATATCCTAGCATTGATGGAGTGTGTCTATGCGGAGTGGAAAGTTCGGGGGGAGTGAGGGAAGAGTATGAAGAGATTTGTAGAGTTACAAAAGAAGCCAACCCCTCGCTTCTAACCTTTGTAGATGCTATTGCACTTTTTGGAAGTGAAAAGATTGAAACCACACATATTGATGTGCTTGTAACCTCAAGTCAAAAAGTCCTAGGACTTCCTGTGGGGCTTGGGTTTGTATTTACTAGCTCTTATGCCCTCTCACTGATCAAAGAGAGAAGCCCAAAATCTTTCTATCTTGCACTTCAAAACTATCTCAAAAACCCCATTGCCTTTTCCCTTCCCTCAAATCTATTTCTCGCCCTAGATTTTGTGCTAAAAAATATCAACTTCAGATCTAACCATGTCCTGATTCAAGAGAGATTTAAGAGGACAAAAGAAATCCTATACTCCAAGGGAATCTCACTCTATACCAAAAGTCCTTCTTATTCCATCATTGCCTTCAATGATCCTGCAAATGCAATAAAAACTTCTTTAGCCAAGCAAAATCTCCTCATCTCAAGTGGGCAAAGCCATCTTAAAAATAGCGTTTCAAGGATAGGAAATTTTGGAGGATTTCAAGAGTATGAAAGATTGCTTGAGGGGTTGGAGAGGGTTTAACCCCTCTCCCCTAAGTATCGAGATTTGAGGGTTATGCCAAAACCTTTAATCTTTGAATTTCTCTGCAACTTCTAGCAATTTTCCTCTGAAAGAATACAAATCTTGCAATTTTTCAAATTTAATTTTTTCATCTATACCATCATTGTATGCAATGTATTTGGTTCTTCCTTTTAGAAACAATCTACATACCCATTTTTGCCATTTATCATCACATAACACACTAAAATACTGTGTTGTATTTGAATAACTAATTCTATCTCCCTCAATGATTTCAGCAAGGATTGCACGAACAATATAAAAAGCTTTTTGCTCCTCACTATTAATACTATTTGACTGTTGCTCTTCTTTTACCTCATCTTGTTGCGTTTTTGCTTCTTGATTTTGAATTTTTAGTTTGTCTTGAATTGAGTTGATTTGATCTTTTGCAATATCAAAAATCATTTCTTGCATTGAATTGCGAATATATTCTTTAAACTGTTCAATAAGTCCTTGCGTAGCACGACGATTGCCGAGCTTGGAGATAAAAAACTTGGCAAAATCTTCACTTGGTTCGCTCATCTCACTTGTTAATACTTCTCTGATAGCCCGTGTGTATTTTTCGTGACTTGCCATACCCAAAATATTATCTATATTTAATTTGTCGCGTGCAAATCGTTCAAGGCAAGCCCTATCCCTCTCTTTAAATGAAGCCAAATTAATTACCATAAAAGGGGTTAAGTCCATTTTGTTCTTTTCATCTAAATCAGAAAAAAGCGATACTCAATCCCATTTGTAAGAATTCCAAACTTTGCATCAGTCACTGTAAAGTATCTTACAAGCTGATTATTGTGGTTGTCTAAATTTTCGTGAACGCTCTTTGCTTCAATAAGGATCAATGGTTTGCCGTTATCCATAATGGCATAATCCACCTTCTCCCCTTTTTTACTACCCACATCAGCCACAAACTCAGGCACAACAATGCTAGGATCAAAAACATCATAACCCAAGAGGTTCAAGAAAGAAGCGATAAACGCCATTTTTGTAGCTTCTTCTGTTTGAATATTTTCTTTTGGAGTATTCCGAATCTTTTCCACCAAAGCATCGAGTCCTGAAAAATCCATAAAAATCCTTTTTTATTAAAATGTAAAGAATAATTATGACATACCCTACTTTTCAAATCAAGATAATTTTTAGATTATGCTATTTTTTATATTTTCCTTTTACGAAAATACACACAAAACTAAAATTTTACAAGAACCTTATACCAATGCCTCTTTTAGCACTTCTTCTACTCTCTCAACAGCGATAATTTCTAGGCTTTTTGACAATTATTTATGTTTTTTAGAATCTTTTTGAAACTCTCTATAAATTTTTGGTGAAGCAATCACAAAGCTAAACCCCATTGCTCCCCAACCTTGCGTTGAATAGCCTTTGAGAGTAAGCCACACACCACAACAAAAAACAATCAAAGGAAAAAGATATGAGCCAATGATTCCAAAACCACTCCATCGATAATAAAGCTTCATATCCTCTTCTCTCATTTCCTGCTCTTTTCTCTCAATGCCTATGATTTCTTTATCACAAGCATTGCGATGATCGACACATTCCTCCCATTTTTTCATTGCACGATTTGCTAATTCTGGGGAAGTGTGATAGAGCTTTTCAATTGCATTAAGCTCATTTTCTACAAGGATATTGTTTTGTTGGTTGAATTGATTGAGGACATTGCTGTTTTCCTCTTTTTTCTTGACTTGTGAGCTCATTGGGCTTATAGACTTAACTCTTTTCTTGCTTCAATCTGCTTTGCATTGATTTTTTTATACTCTTGAACTTGTCTTGCTCTAATTGAGGTGATAATCTCTCCCTTTTTTTTACACAATCCAAAAGAATCTATCTCACCCCTCACATAACTATTCCAAAATAATTTCAATCTTTTATCCATAGCAATCACCTCTAATCTTTATCTCATTCTAGCAAAAAGCTATCCATAAAACTAAATTTCTTGTTTTTATACCAACGCCTCTTTTAGCACTTCTTCTACTCTCTCAACAGCGATGATTTCTAAGCCCCCTTTGACTTCCTCGGGGATTTCATCCAGATCTCTTTGGTAGTTTTTTGTAGGGATGAGAGCTTTTTTGATCCCTGCTTTATGTGCAGCGATAAGCTTTTCTTTTAGCCCTCCGATAGGAAGCACTTTGCCTGTGAGGGTCAGCTCTCCTGTCATTGCGATATCCCCTCGCACTTTTTTATCACACAAGATTGAGGCGATCACTGTTGCCATTGCGATCCCTGCACTTGGCCCATCTTTAGGAGTAGCTCCCTCAGGGACATGCAAATGGAGATCATAGACATCATAGACTGGCTTTTGGGGTTTGTCTTTGCTCTTTGGAAGCTTAAGAGTGCTTTTGAGTTTGCCTTCACTTAGAAGAACTTTTATGACAGAGTGGGCGATACGAGCAGATTCTTTCATCACATCGCCCAAACTTCCTGTAAGGCTCAATGCCCCCTTACCCTCCATTCTCACTGCCTCAATTTTTAGCACATCTCCCCCCACGCTCGTCCAAGCCAATCCATTGACAACCCCCACTTGTGGAGCTTTGTCTGCTGGATCGATTTCAAAAATGATTTTATCAAGGTATTGGCTTAGATTTTTTTGTGTGATGGAGATCTTGCTTTTCTCTCCGCTTGTGCTATCCACCAAAACCTTTTGAGCCACTTTTCGCATAATTGTAGCGATTTGGCGACGCAAATTCCTCACTCCAGATTCTCGTGTGTATTTCTCTATCGCTTCTCGCAATGCAAGGGCAGTGATACTCACTTCATAAGCTTTGAGTCCATGCTTTTTCATCTCTTGAGGGATAAGATATTTTTTGGCAATCTGCTCTTTTTCTTGAGGAGTGTAGCTAGAGATATGGATAAACTCCATTCGATCTCTTAGGGGGGCTGGGATTTGAGAGATATCATTGGCTGTGGCGATAAAAATGATGTTTGAGAGATCAAGATTGAAATTTGTATAATAGTCCCTAAACTCTTTGTTTTGCTCAGGATCTAGAATCTCAAGCAATACACTTGTAGGATCCCCTCTAAAGCTTCTCCCCACCTTATCAATCTCATCAAGCACCATTACAGGATCCATCTCTTTTGCATCAATCAGCCCCTGCGTGATTCTCCCTGGCATTGCTCCAAGATAGGTTCTTCGATGTCCTCTTAGCTCGTTGACATCCTCCAATCCTCCTAGAGCTAGTCGTACAAGAGGGCGTCCCATCGCTTTGGCAATAGAGTTTGCTAGTGAAGTTTTTCCGACCCCTGGAGGACCATAAAAGCAAAGGATCGTTCCTTTGGAATCTTTGTTTTCCTTTCCTCTTAAAGCAAGTAATTCTCTCACTGCAAAAAACTCTACAATCCTTTTCTTTGGCTTCTCAAGTGAGTAGTGATCTTCATCAAGCTGTTTGCCTACGCTCTCAATAGAGAGTTTTTGCTTGCTAAATTTTCCAAAGGGGATTTCAAGCACCCATTCGATGTAGTTTTGCACGATACTTGCATCGCCACTATCTTGATTCATCTTACTTAGCCTGTCAATTTGACGTTTGATTTCTTTATGGATTTCAGCAGAAATAAAAGCCTTGATAGAAGCAAGCTTTTCTCTATATCTCTCAATCTCTTCTTCTTTTTGCCCCTCAAGTCCTAGCTCTTTGTGAATTTGACGGATTTGCTCTTTGAGAAAGTATTCTTTGTTGATTTTATCCATTTTGCTTTGCACACGAGATTTGATCTCTTTTTGGAGTTTTTGATTTTCAATATCAGCTACAACATACTCAATCAAAAGGATCATTCTCTCTTGGACATCATCTTTTGCAAAAAGTTCAAAAGCTTGAGTTTTTGGAAGTTTGAGGCTTGAAGCGATAAGATCGATTGTTCGATTAAGATTACTGCTCTCTTCCACAGCCTTAATCAGCTCATTGGTTACATTGTGATTGACATTAGCAAGATAGCCAAGCTGTTCTTTAAGCACTTCAAAAGTTGCCTTGAGTTTGTCAGATGAGAAGGTTTTGTAATCTCGCATTACTACATTTCCAAGAAGTGGAGCACTAGTGATGATATCCTCGATCATCCCCCTACCTATTCCCCTAAAGAGGATTTTTACTCGACCATCAGGCAGTGCGACTTTTCTCATAATTTCGCCAACAACACCGATTTTATAAAACTCTTCTTCACTCCCCTCTTTAAAGAAAGCAACAAAAATTTGCTTATCTTTTTTATAAGCCTCATCAATTGCTTGAATGTTTCTCTGCGAGCTTACAAAAATGGGGATAATCATAAAAGGATAAACAGCAAAATCCTCTTCTACAATAATATGCATTTCCATACACTATCTCCTAAAATTACCAATTAAAAATCATCACATACCAAGGCACATAAGAGGGGATGATATAGTCAATCTGCTTGAGTTCAATTGCATCCATCACATACCAAGGCAATCCATTTGTGATCGTTCTAAAGTTCTTTTGCAATGCACTATCGCTTCGCTTTAGATATAGATTTGCTGCATACTCTTTGTCTTGCTTACGATATACATTGGCGATGGCTTGATTTAATTCAATTTGTCCAAGCTTGAATTTTGTATAAATATATCCAACAAAGGGAGTATAAATCTCATCAGGATAGGCATCAAGATAGTTTTTGATTTCTATGGCGGATTCATTCATAAACTCTTGATCTTTACTTTGATTCTTAAAAGAATAAAATCGTGCCAAAATTTTTAGATAATTGATATAGCTGTAATTTTGACGATTTGAAAATCTTTTGAGATATTCATCAAAATAAAATTCTGCGAGCAAAAATTCATCTTGTGCCATATGTGCATGTCCTAATGCAAGCATTGCCTCAGGGATCAAGGGGGAATTAGTATGCTCACTTTGCAATGAAGCAAACTTTGTATCTGCCGTTTCTAGATTGTTATAACGAATCTCTTTAAAAATCTCCTCATACCAATACATCGCAGGCTTGTCAAACTCCTCGACTTTATTGGAACAAGCCGTGAGCAAGTAAGCAAAAAGTGCAAAAAGATAAATGCTAATGTTTTTTTTCATTTTTTAACTTTATATTTTGTAAAAATTTTCCTAGTGATTTATCCTTGAATTATATCCAAGCATTAAAGTTTGGGGGTTTATTTTTAATATTTTTGCTAAAAAACATAAAATCTAGGATAGAATTTTGCATACTACCTTGTTTAAATAAGTTTGATTAGGAGCATTTGACCTATGGTTTTTGAGGTAAAGTCGCCAATTCTTGGCTTTGAAGATGTTAGTAAAATGAGACTTGAAAAGATTGATGATTTGTTTATGAAACTTTCAAATGATGAGGATTCCTCGCCAATCTTTACACTCATCAACCCTTTTGCTTTGCGTGAATACGATTTTGAAATTCCCACAGCATTACAACTCTTACTTGAAATTGAAAGTCAAGAGGATATTTTGGTTGGCAACATTATGGTTTTGCAAACTCCCATTGAAAACTCTACAATCAACTTTCTTGCTCCAGTAGTCTTTAATGTAAAAAATCAAACTATGGCACAAGTCGTTCTTGATAGCACAAAATATCCACAATATGGACTTTCAGAATCTATTGACGCCTACTATCAAGATCAAATCAAATCTTAATGCAATCCTTACTTATTATTGGCTATGGAAACCTTGCCCACTCCATAGTCAAAGGTATCACTCCTAATACTTATAAGCTTTTTGTCCTTGGGAGAGATTTTGAAAAATCTAAAGCTTTTTCTCAAGATTTTCCTACCCACTTGATTGCTCCTATTCAGAATATTCAAGAATTAGATGGGCAAAACCCTATCATTCTTCTTTGTGTCAAACCAAAGGGAGTACAAAACTTCTCTTGTGATTTTGCCTCTCCTTTGGTGTATTCGGTTATGGCTGGGGTGAGGGTGCAATCCATCATCTCGCAATTTCCCAATGCCCTAGCCTATGTAAGAGCGATGCCCAATATCGGAGCATTGATCAAAAAATCATCCACTGCTTTGTATGCTTATGCCAAAGATCCAGCCTCTCTACAAGAAGCCAAAGAAAGGGCACTTGCTCTAAGCTTGGCGTTTGGAAATGCTGTTTGGGTTGATAGTGAAGAGCTGATTGATGCTTCAATTGCCACAAGTGGAAGCTCACCTGCATTCCTTTCTCTTGTCGCTCAAGCCCTCATAGACGCAGGAGTGCGTGAAGGATTGAATGCCACGCAGAGTAAAGAATTGGTTCAAGCTACTTTTGAAGGTTTCTCTGAACTTCTTAAGCTTTATACTCTAGCAGAAATCAAAACCCTTGTAACAAGTCCAGCAGGGACAACTGCTGAGGGATTAGTATATCTTGAAGAAAGAGGATTTAAGGGGATTTTGGAGCAAGGGGCTCACAGAAGTGCACTCAAGGCCAAAGGCAAAATCTAGCCAAATATGAGGCTCATTGCGATTTTGGGGGGAAGCGGAAGTGGAAAAAGTCAGCTTGGGCTTGAGCTTGCTCAGAAACATAATTGTGAAATCTTCTCTCTTGATTCGCTCTCAATCTATCAAGAAATTGATATTGCTTCAGCCAAACCTACAAAAGAGGAACTCGAGAGCGTTGCCCATTATGGGATCAATATCCTCTCCCCCACAGAACACAACAATGCCATTGTTTTTGACACTTTGCTAAAAGAGGCGATTGCCAGCACTCAGAGCAAAGGAAAAGATACCTTACTTATCATTGGGGGCTCCAGCTTTTATCTTAAAGCAATCATTGATGGACTTTCTCCATTACCCACACTGACAAACAATCAAAGAGAGGCAATCAAAGAGCAAATCTCTTCTCTTAAGAATCCTTTAGAGTTTTTGCTTTCTATTGAGTCCAATCTCCCCTTTTCTTATCAAGATTCCTATCGTATCCATAAATACCTAGAAATCTACTTCTCCACAAATCTTGCTCCCTCACTCTATTTCAAGCAAAACCCAAAAACCCCCTTTGCCTACCCGATTGAGAAATACGCCTTGGTTTTGGATAGAGAGGTTTTAAGAGAGAGAATTAGACTTAGAAGTGAAAAAATGTATGAGTTTGGAATTTTAGATGAAGCTCAAAGACTATTGCAAAAATATGGGGATAGGATTCAGCCCTTTGGCTCCATAGGATTAAAAGAGTGCAAAGAGTATTTTGAAGGAAAGATTAAATCTCAAGAAGAGCTTATCTCGCTTATTAGCACCCATACAGCCCAACTTGCCAAACGCCAAAGCACCTTTAATCGCACACAGTTTGGCATCCCCAAAGAGATTGGCTCTTGGATCTCTCCTAGAGAATATGCCATAGAGCATATTATTCAAGGAGATTATGCAAGTTTGCTTAGAAGCATTTAGGCATTATACTTTTGGATATCTAGACTTCCTAGCTCTTTGTCAGTGGCAATAGCTGAAATCATTGCACCACTCACATTGCTCATCGTTCTTGCCATATCCATAATTGGATCGATTCCTAGCACAATGGCTAAAATCCCAAAATGCTCCCCCATTCCAAGACCCGTTAGCACAATTGAGGCAACCATTGTCGCAGTTCCTGGAATCCCAGCCACACCAATACTTGCAAAGACAGAGAGAATCACAATCATCATCCCCTCAATCACCCCGATATGCATTCCCATCACATTGAGTGCAAAAATCCCTACAAGTCCTCCAAAATATCCAGCACAGCCATTTGCACCAATAGAAGTTCCTAGCGTTGCTACAAATGGGGCAGTTGCCTCGCTCACCCCAAGTCTGTCTTTGAGCGTATTGATCGTAACTGGCAGTGTTGCAACAGAAGATCTTGAAGTAAAAGCCATAAGCAATGCAGGGATAGCCTTTTTGCAATACTGCCACGGATTTAGCCCGTGAAGTGCCAAAATCAGTAGGTGAATGATAAACATACAAAAGGCACATACATAAATCAAAGCAATAAAAAGCAATGCAGGTTTAATCACATCAAAGCCAAATCTCAAAAAAATCCCAGCCATCATCACCACTACTGCATAAGGCATAAAGGCAATGATTCCTAATGCAAACTTATAAACAACGGCATGTAAAAATTCAATAAAACTTACAAATGAATCATAAGCCTTATATTGTTCTCCTACACTCTTGGCACTCAAAGCAAAAATAAAAGCAAATATCACAACACCCACAACACTATTACTCCCCATTGAAGCAATAATATTGCTGGGGATAAGTCCTAGAAAGATTTGATCTAAACTTTTTATCTCTCTTGCACTCTTTATCCCATCGCCAATCCCTATTCCACTTCCTAAGTCAAAATAAGCTCCAAAACTTACAGCAATCACACAAGCAATCCCTGTGGTAAGAAGTAGCCAAAAAGCAGAACGCATAAAAAGAGAGGAGAATCTCACATCAGATTTAAGGTTTAAAATCACATACAAGATCCCTACCAAAACAATTGGCACGACCAATAACTTCAAAAAACTCACAAAAACACTAGCAAAAAATCCAAACCATACATAGCTCTCATAAAACCAGCGCAAAGATGCATTGG
This sequence comes from Candidatus Helicobacter avistercoris, assembly GCA_019115525.1. Taxonomy (GTDB): domain Bacteria; phylum Campylobacterota; class Campylobacteria; order Campylobacterales; family Helicobacteraceae; genus Helicobacter_G; species Helicobacter_G avistercoris. Next base: position 25,037 of record DXDJ01000043.1, read on the forward strand.
CTTTAAAAACATCGATTGAACCATTGGGGAATCCTGCAAAGACCTGCATGACAAAACCAAATCCAACCCCCATAAGCAAAGCCAAAAACATCCTTTGTGAAAAACTTAGCTTCTCTCTTAAGACATACAAAACTCCAAACACTCCAAAGAGCAAAATCATCACAAGAAGTGTTTTCCAAGATGAAAAAAGAAAAAAATCTTGCAAAAAATTTTCCATCCTCTCTCCTTTTGCACAAAAAATATCTTAAAAATTGGGTGGGGATTTTAGCTTAAATTCTTTGTTACAATGCTCTTTTTGCAACAAATCCACGATCTAATCCACTTAAATCTTGATAAAACTCGAGATCTGCGAAATCTTTTGCAGATTCTTTTATGAACTGCTTTTGATCCCAGCCCATTTCACAAGCAAGATAGGGGATTTGATGCTCTTTTGATTTTTGAAGAATTTTTTGTAATATCTCATCCCCCCTCTCCCCCCCAAAGAGTGCTTCTTTTGGTTCGTAACTAACATTTTTGGGCAAAATATAATCATTGGCAATATAGGGAGGATTGGACACCCAAAGCTCAAGGGAATGACTAAGAAAAAATTCATCACTCTGCAAAACATCTCCCTCAAATAAAATAATCCGATCTTTTAAACTCTCATCAAGTAAGCAGAATTTTTGGATATTTTTTTGAGTAAGGGCCAATGCTAGAGGATTGATATCACTTGCAATGATTTGAATCTCTGGATTAAGCAAAGCCAGAGAAATAGAGATGATCCCACTCCCTACCCCTAGCTCAAAAATATGCTTCACTCCTCTCTGCTTGATAAGCTCATCGCATTTATCCACCAAAATCTCCGTCTCAGGCCTTGGGATCAACACTCCTTCACAAATCTCAAATTCCCAATCATAAAAACTTACCTTTTGAGTGAGATATTCTATGGGTTTTCCCTCTTTGGCTTCATTAACAAGTCGCTTAAAGTCTTCAAACTCGCTAGATTTCAAAATACATTTTGAATGGGTATGCAAATAGATTCGGTTGCTTTGCAAAATATGAGCTAGAAGGATCTCGCTCTCAAGCCTTGAGCGAATAGTGGCGAGAGTTGTGGCTCCAAAGTCCAAAGCCTCTTGGATACTAAAACTCATAATCCAGAGCTTTTAGGCGTTGCAATAAAGGGGGATGAGTGTAATAAAAGAAAATATAGGCAGGGTGAGAGCTTGGAAAAGATTTATTCTCATTGACAAGTCTTATAAGAGCCTCAGCAAGAGCTTGCTTGGATGCAAGGCTTGAACCAAACTCATCAGCTCGATATTCTGCTTTGCGTGAGAAAAAACCAATCACGGGCAAAAACCAAAATGAGATTACAGGAGCAAGCAAAATGAGCAAAATGAGCAAATTTCCTGCATTTTTTTTGATCTCAAGCTCATCAAAAAAACTTTGCGGCAGCTGTCCAATAACAAAAAATACCGCAAACAAAAAGATTCCACTCACTAAGAGATTGATGAGTAGATCTTTGTATTTAAAATGTCCTAGCTCATGCCCTAAGATTGCAATCAGTCCATCTGAGCTGACTTTATCAAGCAAGGTGTCAAATAACACCACTCGCTTGTTTTTTCCAAATCCTCCAAAATAAGCATTGAGTCTGCCATCTCTTTTGCTTGCATCCATAATAAAAATTCCGCTACTCTTAAAGCCTACACTCACAAGAAGTCCTTCAATCCTTGCTTGAAGATTTTCATCTTTTAAGGGTGTGAATGTATTAAAAAGTGGGGCAATCCAAGTGGGATACAAGAAATTTACCAAAACAATCACTACAAAAGAAAGCAAAGCTCCATAAAACCACCAATACTCAAAGAAATAGATCGTATAAACAAGCAGGTATAAAACTGCACCACCTAGGACAATCGTCATCCCTAGCCCTTTGAGCAAATCGATGACAAAAGTTTGATTGCTTTGTTTACTAAATCCATATCTTTTATCCAAAATCATCTCTGTGTAATATTTAAATGGGATAGAGAGAATCTGAGAAATCAAAATAAAGGCCAAAATCATTGCCACGCAATTAAGATTCTTGCCTCTAGGCAGATGATAATTTTCTATAAAATCATTAACAAGACATAACCCATATAAAATCCAAAAAGCAAACAAAAGAGCATTGAAAAAGTGTTGAGAGATGGAGATTTTAAGCTTTTGCAGTGCATATCTCCCAGCTTGGATATAGTCAGCTCTTGGCAAAATAACAGGTCTTTGTGTGAGTGCTAGAGCAATATGGCGATATTGAAGAATATCTACAACTACACTTGGAATGAGAAAAACACAGATATAAATCGCAATAAGAGCAACTTGCATTGACATCCTAATCTTTAGATTTTTTCCTTTATCTTAATCTTTGTTTGTTTCTTTTTGATAAATAAACAATCAAATAAAGTGCAGGGGTATCCAAAAGCGAAGTGAAGATAAAAATCACATAACTTGAGAAAATAATCTGCATAATCACATCGATCTCCAATACTCCATAAAAAGCCCCGAAACTAAAAAGTATCGTATTTAAAAGCTGAGAGAGAAGCGTAGAGGCATTGTTCCTAAGCCACAAAAATCGCTCTCTTCTCCCCCAAATCTTCGTGCTGAGTTTCCACCACCAATGATAAAGCCAAACATCTACATAAGAAGCGATAGCAAAAACAATCAATGAAACAATCACAATGCGTGGAGTTTGAGAAAAAATTTGAGCCATCGCTGTGTGTAATGAGGCATCTTGGAGGGTATATACAAGCCACATCTGAGAAGCTATTAAGAAAACTACACTACCAAAGATTGTGAGTTTGATTGATTCTTGAGCAATTCTCTTTCCTCGAATCTCGCTCAATGCATCAGTGATAAGAAAAGTTGAAGCAAACAGCACATTTCCCAGTGTTTGCTCCATTCCAAAAGCTTTGATCAAAAGCACGACTTCAATATTTGCAAGCACTGTTGCCAAAACTGCAAAAACAAGCAATCCTTTTGTTTTAAAAAACCCATAGGCAAGCACTATGCCGCCATAGATTACCACAACACTCAAGCACAACAAAAATTCATTACTCATTGATTTCTCCTACACCAAAATCTGTATTCTCCAACAAAATATCAATCCTTGGATGATCTTTTATTTGCGGATAAATTTTGTTTAAAAAAACTTCTATCACCCCTCTATCTGCTTGCATTTTAGAATTATCACACATCACATTTAAGCAAATACGCTCAAAGTATTTTAATCCTAGTTCTATATCTTTGTTTATCATGTCTTCATTTTGAGAAGTAATGCCAATCAAAAAATTTGCTTCATCAAAATCTTTGGCAATTTCTTGCGGATCTTTTGGTTTGATTCCTTTTTTTAATAACCCTTCTCTTAGAGCATAATCAAAACTTTCAAGGCCGAGCTTGATCTTGACTTCAAAATCCAAAAAGAAATTTTTTAGTGAAGGAATCTTGTTTTTATAAAGATAATGACACTCAAAAATTAAAATACCAATCCCCTTATCTTTTGCCACTTTTAAAATCTTTTGCATACTTTTTGAATCAATTTCATCAAAACTGCCCGAGTTAATAACTTCAAGAACACCATAAATCCCCTTGACTTGCTCAAGAGTTTGAGAGTTGATTGTGTAGCTATTTTTGCTTACATCAAGATAATAATCACAAAAGGTGCATTGCTTATATTTGCATCCATTGCCTTGAAGCAAAACAATCTCGCGTTTGTTTTTGTTGTGAATTTCTGCGTAACGATTCATTTTTGATTAAGTGGAAAAAGAGAGGGGGAAGTAAGAGAAGGGGATTAACCCTTTCTCTTCTCTGTGATTTCTTTTGCGATATTTGCTGGAACTTCTCCGTAGTGATCAAACTCCATAGTATATGTTCCTCTACCTTGAGTTGCAGAACGCAAGTCAGTAGAGTATCCAAACATTTCTGCAAGTGGAACAAATGCATTGACAATCTTAAGTCCCATTCGATCATCCATAGAATTGATTTGTCCTCTTCTTCTATTGAGATCCCCAATCACATCTCCCATATACTCCTCAGGAACTTCTACTTCAACTTTCATCATTGGCTCAAGAAGAACTGGAGTAGCTTTTCTACAAGCATCTTTGAACGCCATAGAACCTGCGATTTTAAACGCCATCTCGGAACTATCTACATCATGGTAGCTTCCATCAAAAAGCGTAACTTTGAAATCTACAACTGGATAACCTGCAAGCACACCATTTTGCATTGCCTCTTGGATACCTTTATCAACTGCAGGGATATATTCTTTTGGAATCACACCACCTGAAATTTCGTTGACAAACTCATATCCGCTTCCAGCTTCTTTTGGCTCAAGCTTGATAAATACATGTCCGTATTGCCCTCTACCACCTGATTGCTTTGCGTATTTGCACTCTTGCTCCACAGATCCACGGATTGTTTCACGGAATGCAACTTGAGGCTGTCCAATTTCTGCCTCAACTTTAAACTCTCTCTTGAGACGATCAACAATGATTTCAAGGTGAAGCTCACCCATACCACCAATAAGAGTTTGACCTGTTTCTTCTTGTGTGCTTACTCTAAAGCTTGGATCTTCCTCAGCGAGTTTTCCAAGTGCAACAGCCATTTTCTCTTGATCTGCCTTTGTTTTTGGCTCAACTGCAATGTGAATTACAGGCTCTGGGAATTCCATTCTCTCCAAAATTACAGGATCTTTTTCAGAACAAAGCGTATCTCCTGTGAGAGTATCTTTAAGCCCGACAAACGCACAAATCTCTCCAGCATAAACATCTTTGATGTCCTCACGCTTATTTGAATGCATTTTTAGAAGTCTTCCCACTCTCTCTTTCTTGCCTTTTGTAGAGTTGAGTACATAGCTTCCACTCTCAAGCATTCCTCGATATACACGCACGAAAGTAAGCTGTCCTACAAATGGATCTGTCATGATCTTAAACGCAAGTCCTGCAAACTCTCCATTATCTCCTGATTTAACGCTCACTTCTTCTTCTGTCTTAGGATCAATTCCCTTAATATCTGCAACTTCTGTTGGTGCAGGCAAGAAATCAATTACCGCATCAAGCAATGTTTGAACACCTTTGTTTTTGAAAGATGAACCACAAAGCATAGGAATAAGACTCATGCTTAGACATCCAGCTTTGATGCCCTTTTTGATCTCTTCTACTGTTAGCTCTTCACCACCAAGGTATTTCTCCATCAAAGCCTCATCTTGCTCAGCAGCAGCCTCTACAAGCTTTTCTCTATACTCATTGGCTTTTTCTAGCAAATCAGCAGGAATGTCTTCAATGTCATATTTTGCACCCATTGTTTCATCATTCCAAACGATAGCCTTCATTTGAATAAGATCAATAACACCTTTGAAGCTATCTTCTGCACCAATTGGAATATTGATAGGCACTGGATTAGCTTTAAGTCGTGCTTTGATTTGTTCTTCAACATTGTAGAAGTTTGCACCGATTCTATCCATTTTATTAACAAATACCATTCTTGGAACGCCGTATTTGTTTGCTTGTCGCCATACAGTTTCACTTTGAGGTTGAACACCACCAACAGAACAAAATACCGCAACAGCACCATCCAAAACCCTCATAGATCGTTCTACTTCGATTGTAAAATCCACGTGTCCTGGAGTATCGATTAGATTGATTTGATAGTCTTTCCAAAAACAAGTTGTCGCAGCAGAAGTAATTGTAATCCCTCTTTCTTTCTCTTGCTCCATCCAGTCCATTGTTGCAGCACCATCATGAACCTCACCGATTTTGTGACTTACACCTGTATAAAAAAGAATTCTCTCAGAAGTCGTTGTTTTTCCTGCATCAATATGAGCAGCAATACCAATATTTCTAATTCGATTTAATGGGGTTTTTCTTGCCATTTTATTTCCTTAATAAGTAATTTGTAGAATATGAGTTTGACTTCCAAGGAGGAAGTCTAGAGTTTTACCAGCGATAGTGAGCAAATGCTTTGTTGGCTTCTGCCATTTTATGAACATCTTCTCTTTTCTTAAAAGCTGCACCACGATCATTTGCAGCATCAATTAGCTCATTTGCCAATCGATCAATCATTGTTCTCTCATTTCTTTTTCTTGTTGCTTCCAAAATCCAGCGAATTGAGAGTGATTGTTGTCTTGCAGGACGAACCTCCACTGGAACTTGATAAGTCGCACCACCCACTCTTCTGCTTCTTACCTCTACCAAAGGCTTGACTTTTTCCAATGCTTTTTCAAAAGTCTCAATCCCCTTTTCTCCGCTTTTTTCTTCAATCTTATTAAATGCAGCATAGATAATCTTCTCAGCTACGCTCTTTTTGCCATCATACATCATTTTGTTGATGAATTTTGTTACAACCTTATTGTTGTATACTGGATCTCCTAGAACCTCTCTAACAGGGGCTTTTCTTCTTCTCATTTCTTAACCTTCCTTACTTACTTTTTATCGCCAGCTTTGGCTTTTTTAGCACCATACTTACTTCTTGAAACAGTTCGCTTAGCAACACCAGCTGTATCAAGAGCACCACGAATAATGTGATACTTAACACCTGGCAAGTCTTTTACCCTTCCACCTCTTACAAGCACGATTGAGTGCTCTTGAAGATTGTGTCCCTCACCTGGGATATAGCTAATCACTTCTACTTTACTTGTTAGCTTAACCTTTGCAACTTTTCTCAAAGCTGAGTTTGGTTTTTTTGGTGTTGTTGTATAAACACGAGTACAAACTCCTCTTCTTTGAGGACACTCCATCAAAGCTGGAGACTTAGTCTTCTTGATGACTTTCTTTCTTTCTTTTCTAATCAATTGATTGATCGTAGGCACTTTTTTCTCCCTTATATTTTTTAAAATGAAAAAATGCTGTGATTTTACAACAATTTTTCCTTGTTTTACCCTATAAGTGGGAAAATCCACTTATAAAGAGACTTATCCGATATGAATCTTGAACTTTTTATCTTTGTAAAGTCCAGTTCCCACAGGAATCATTCTTCCTAAAACAACATTCTCTTTGAGATCCTCAAGATGATCTGTTTTAGCAGCAATTGACGCTTCAGTTAGAACCTTAGTTGTCTCTTGGAATGAAGCAGCAGAAATAATACTATCACTTCCCACTGCTGCTCTTGTGATTCCTAGCAATACTGGCTCAGCAATCGCTGGAGCTCCACCCAATCTTTGGATTCTTTCATTTTCTTCTTTGAAATGTCGCTTACTGACTAGATCACCCTCGATAAACTTGGTATCTCCGCTATCGACGATTTTGACTTGTCTTAGCATTTGAGATACG
>DXDJ01000004.1 GCA_019115525.1 Candidatus Helicobacter avistercoris
TTTTGTAGGAATTGTTGCAATCACTTCTTGCAAATCTGGCTTTTTATCCAAATAAGGTGCAACCTGCTCATCACTCAATCTTTTCCAAGTCAATGTCTTGCCAAATCCCCAAACCGTAGCTCTTACCTTGAGCGTATCTCCTTCAAGTTTTGCACTTGCACTATAAGTTTTTCCATTAGCATTATTATAGATTTTTCCATCATCATACTCATCGCCATCTTTGACCAAGCCCCACATAAACACAGCTCCACTCAATGGACGATTTTTGAGCTTTTCATCAGGATTATTCACATCATAACTTACACTTCCATCTGTATTTGCAAATCCATAAGCATAGTATTTGCCATCCTTTTGAAAAACCTCTACAATACTTTGATTGCCCTTATCGTTTTTCTCCAAAATATAGTATCCGCAGATTCCTTGTGCGAAAGCAAAGGCTCCCATCGCCAAACTTAAAAAGACTTTTTTCATCTTTACTCCTTAAAATAAAAGTTTAATCATACCCTATTTATTCGTGTCGCAAAGCTTCAATTGGGTTAAGCTTTGAGGCCCGACGGGCAGGAAGATAGCCAAAAAGAATCCCAATAAAAACAGAAAAGGCAAGAGCATAAAGCACAATTTGCAAATCAAAAACAAAAGGCATATCAAAAAATTTAATAAGTCCCACACTTACACCTACTGCAAACAAGACTCCTAAAAATCCTCCCAAAAAGCTTAGCACCACAGCTTCCACCAAAAACTGCAAAAGCACTTCTGCACCAGTTGCACCAATAGCAATCCTTATGCCTATCTCTTTGGTTCGCTCAGTTACAGAAACAAGCATAATATTCATAATCCCTATTCCTCCAACAAGCAAAGAGATTCCAGCAATGGCGGTGATAAAAATTGTCATCATCTGAGTTGTAGAGCTTATGGTTTTTAAGATTTCTTTTGTATCCATAATAGAGAAAGGATCCTTGCTTCCTTCTTTGACATCTCTTATATCTCTTAGGATTTTTGAAATATCTTTGACTGCCTGAGTTGAATCCACGCCATCTTTGAGTGAAACATAAACATACTTAATATTGTTAAGTGAGGCATTGGAATTGATTTGAGAATTAAATGTCTTAATAGGAACCAAAATCAAATCATCTTGATCTTGACCCATTGCCCCCTGCCCCTTTGGTTTTAATACCCCTACAACTTCGCAAACAAAGTTTCCAATTCTCAACTGACTCCCCAAAGGATTTTTTTCTTTATACAGTGTCGTTCTAATCGTATCTCCGATTACACACACTTTGGAAACCACTTCTTGCTCTTCACTATCAAACTCTCGTCCTGATGCGATTTGAGAATTTGTAGTTTTAAAATATTCATCTCCAACCCCATAAATATTTGTCAAGAGATTTCTCCCCTCATATTGTGCAATTGCATTTGCAATTGAAGCTAGAGATAGACTTGAAATTTGTCCCTCTATCCTTGAACGCAATAAATTTACTTCTCTAAGAGAAAAAAGTTTTTTTCCTACGCTTACACCGCGAGAATCCAAAGATTTTGAAGGCTTTATAATCAAAAGATTGCTCCCAAGCGAAGAAATGCTTTTTGTGATATTAAGTGTTGTAGCTTTCCCAAAATTTACCATACTCACCACAGAAGCCACACCGATGATGATTCCAAGCATTGTCAAAATAGAGCGTAAAAAATTGCGTCGAATCTGCCTAAAAGCAATTACAAAAGCATTCCAAATCATCGCTTAATCTCACTTTTTATTTTTCCATCAAGGAAGTGAATCTCTCTGCTTGCATAGCTTGCCATATCACTCTCATGGGTTACCATCAAGATTGTAATCCCCTCTTTTTGATTTAATCCTTGCAAGATTTCCATAATCTCAATGCTCCTTTGAGTATCCAAATTCCCAGTAGGCTCATCAGCAATCAGAAATGCAGGGGAAATTGCCAAAGCTCTAGCAATCGCGACACGCTGTTGTTGCCCTCCACTGAGTTCTGCACTTGTGTGATCTGCCCATTTCTCTAAGCCCACTTTTGCCAAAGACTGCATCGCCAATTCTCTTCGCTCTCTTTTTTTCATTCCCTTATAAATCAGAGGTAATTCCACATTTTCCAAAGCTGTTGTTTTGGCTAAGAGGTTAAAACTCTGGAAAATAAAACCAAAATAATTTCTTCTAAGTCTTGCCTTTTGAGAAAAACTTAACTCGCACACATTTACACCACAAAAATCATAAACCCCTCCATCTGCCTCATCCAAACAGCCCAAAATATTTGAAAGCGTAGATTTCCCAGAACCGCTTGGCCCCATAAGAGCAATAAAATCTCCTTGGTAAATTTCCAAATCCACCCCTTTTAAAACTTCAAATGCACTCTCCCCCTTTCCATAAGTCTTCCTTATCCCCTTTAAGCTCACAAATCCCATTTTACTCTTCCCTCATTCCTACAATCACCTCGCTCCCCTCTCCAATCCCCTCAACCTCAACATTTTTCCCATCAGAGATTCCCACCTTGATCATTCTCTGAACTGGATTGCCACCTTGCAAAACCCAAATTTGTTTCTCTTCTCCAGCATTGGTTTGTTTGTCTTTTGGTTTAGTTGTATTTTTGTGTCGTGGAGGCATTGGTGGGCCAAAAAGCGAGGTGGTTTTCTTCTTGGTTTGAATCTCTTGTTTTTGAGGTTGAAAAAAAAGTGCAGAAACTGGAAGAAGTAAGACATTTTTCTTCTCTGCTACGATAATGTCCGCAGTAGCACTCATCCCTGGACGAAGTGAAAGATCTTTGTTATCCACATTGATTGTTACCTCATAACTTACGATATTATCTGTTGTTGTTGAGCCATAATTGACTTTATCAACTTTTGCAAAAAACTTACGATGGGGGTAAGCATCCACACTAAAACTTAGGGGTTGATTTAGAGCAATCTTCCCTACATCACTCTCAGCAATCTGCACAACAAGTTTCATCTCTTTTAGATCCTGAGCGACTTTGAAGAGCTCTGGAGCTGAAAAACTAGCAGCCACTGTTTGCCCCACATCTACACTGCGAGTAAGCACCACTCCATCAATAGGAGAAGTGATAATCGTGTTATCAAAATCAATCTTAACGCCCTTGATATTTGCTTCAATCTCGGCAATATTTCCCCTCTTGCTCTCAATCTCAGCTTTTGCGATCTCATAAGCGACTTGAGCAGACTGCACATCTGCATAAGAGGGATATTTCCCCTTGCTTTGCTTATAGAGCTTTTGCAATCTCTCAAATTGCCATTTTTTATCCTTAAGAGTGGATGTGAGTGAATCAAGTTGAGCTTTTGCACTCTTAAGCTGAGCCTCATAGCGACTTAGCTCTTGAAGGATTTTCTTATCATCAATCTTTGCTAGAACCTGTCCTTTGCTTACAACATCATTGGTATCCACATCAATTTGAGAAATAATCCCAGAAACTTGTGATCCAATCTGAACTTCATTGAGAGGGTTGAGCGTCCCAGTGGCTGAAATAATTGTTGCAATATCGCCTCTTTTAGGAGTGATTGTTTCATAAGTGATTTTGACTTCTTTGGGTTGGAGATAATAATATGCCCCACCTCCGCACAAAGCCGTAATAACGCACAGAGAACTTAAAATCTTCCATAGCTTTCTCTTGGGTTTAAGAGTGCTTATAATCTCATCTTTTTGCATTTTCTATCCCTACAATTAAAAATAAAGCTTGAAGTGTAAAAAAGAAGTATAAAGCCAAAGTAAAATTCTTAACTTTTGAGAGACTGAATAAAAGGCATCAAGTTTTGCAATCGAGTATTTAAGTCTTCTATGTCTTCACACCCTTCAAGGTAGGCAAAAAAATCTTCTTTGAGGTTTTCAAGTTTTTCGAATACTTCAATCGCTCTTCTTCCCTCAAGTGTGAGGGAAGTCCCCCCTCCCCCTACTCCCCCATTACTACTCTCAATCAATGGGGTTTTGCCCAATTCGTTGATTTGATTGAGATTATCCCATGCAGCCTTATAGCTCATATGCATTTTTTTTGCGGCTTTTGAGATAGAACCTTCGCTCTCAATATATTTCAAAAGCTCGATTCTTCCTCTGCCCAAATAGCTTTTCCCCTCTTTTTGAATCCAGATTCTTGATTGTATTTTCATTTCTTTAGCCATTGAGCAAGACTGCACCAACAACCCCTGCAATAATCAAAGGAATGTTATAAACAATAAATGTTGGCACACAAGTATCCCAAATATGGTTGTGTTGTCCATCAGCATTAAGCCCTGAAGTTGGCCCCAAAGTGCTATCACTTGCAGGAGATCCACTATCTCCTAAAGCTCCTGCAATACCTACAAGCAAAATAATTGAGGGGATGGAGAAATTTAGTGATAGAGCTAGAGGGCAAAAAACTGCTGCAATGATTGGAATAGTTCCAAACGAAGTCCCAATCCCCATAGTAATCAAAAGCCCCACAACAAGCATAATCAAAGCCGAAATACCATAGCCACCCATAGCTCCTGCAACAGAATTAACTAGTGTTTGAATAGAACCACTCTCCTTTAGCACTGCTCCAAACCCTGAGGCAACAAGCATTACAAAAGCAATAAATGCCATCATTGCAAGTCCGCCCTCCATAATCTTATCCACCTTCTTATACGCAATTCCTCCAGTTGCTATCATAATCAACAATCCCCCCAATGCCCCAAGAGGAAGAGAAGAAGTGAGAACTTGGATTGCAAAAGTTGCAATTGCACCAAAAAGCACACCATAATCTTGCTTTCTCATCTTCAAATCACAAGCATCAAACTCTCTTTGCTCCATTCGAGTTTGCACATAATCTCTTGGTCTAACATACAGCACAAAAACTGCCAAAAATAGCCCCACCACCATCGCTACCCCCCCAATCCACATAACAGAGGTTACATCTGAGAGATTGACGCTTACGCCATTTTGACTGAGATTGTCCTTGATGATGTTTTGAAAAATCAAACCAAATCCAATAGGCAAGGCAATGTATGGAGCTTGAAGTCCAAAAGAAATTGCACATGCTACGGCTCTTCTATCGATTTTGAGTTTATTCATCAAGGCTAAAAGTGGAGGAATGAGGATTGGGATGAAAGCAATATGAACAGGGATGAGATTTTGTGAAAAGCAAGCAATGAATGCCAAAAAAAGACAGAATAGGATTTTTTTATTACCAATAAATTTTGAAACCCAATGGATTAGGATTTTAGTTAGATTGCTTTGAGAGATTCCATAAGCAATTGCTCCTAGCAGAATATAACTCAAAGCAGTTTCAAGATTTCCACTCATTCCATTGATAAAAATACTCATTATCTTTGAGAGATCCATACCTGAGAGGAGTCCAGCTAATAAAGCACAATAAACAATGGCTAATAAAACATTAAAACGCATTAAACACAATGCAGACATGACTAAAATTGAAATTACAACAGGATTTGTCATAATACTCATTGCCCTCTCCTTTCATCATAGGTTAAGTTTTGGTATTTTTTTATTCTATCAAAAGGTTTGAGCTTTTTTGAAAAAACACAACTTAAGAGTATTCAAAAAGCGAAGAAGACTTTTTGGAATGTTGATAAACTCAATGCGTAAAACCAAAAAAATTGCAAATCTTTTTATACCTTGTCAAAAATGGGCTAGTTTCTTGTGTTGTGTTTTGATTGAGGGATTTTTTTAGAGAAACAAAAACGATGCTTCCTTCATATCTTGTAGAAAAATCACTAGCGTATTGCGAAAAAACCTTAACCCATGTTGTTCTTCCATAATCTGAGGGCTTTTTTTTGTTTTGATTTTTTAGATAATTTCCTACTTGACTTAGTCTTGCCCACCCATTACAATCAAGATTTGCAACAACTGCCTCTTGTAAAATTTCAATCTCTTTTTTGGGCTCTTCAATCTTTTTGCCCTCTTTACCTACTTTGTTTTTCTCAATATTTTTTTCTTTGTTTGTAGCAAGTTCATAGAAACGACTAAAAGCATTTCTCAAATCCTCTCGACTTTTTTGCTCACCAAAACCTATGGATTCAACTCCTTTTGTTCGGATTTCTTGAGCTAAAGGTGCAAAATCACTATCACTTGTTGCAAGAGCGATACACTCCATTTTCCCCTCATAAAGCGTATGCATCACATCAATTGCAATGCGAATATCACTTGAATTGCTTTTGTTTGCATTCCCAGTGATGATATGGATTGGCTCGATTGAATAGCGATTGAGGATTTCATCCCATCCTCTCATTGCTTCTTTTCTCCAATCTCCATAAGCTTTTTTTACACACACTTCACCCATCTCATCAAGATGCTTAAAAATATCGCTTAAAAGCTTGTAACTTATATTTTCACTATCAATAAAAAGTGCGATTTTTTTTCTTACAGATTGCTCTGCCATCATCCCTCTCCCACTCTTTCAATCACTTCAGCAAATCTAAGAGATTCCTGATTTCCACTTTGCATATTCTTAAGCGTTACTCTCTCTTCTTTAAACTCATCTTCACCCACTATCAAAACATAGGGGTGGCCTTTGGTATCTGCGTATGAGAAAGGTTTTTTGAGTTTTGTAATATCAGGATAGATCTCAGTAGCAATCCCCTCATCTCTAAGATTTGAAGCAATTTTTTGCAAATAAGGCATATAGCTCTCACTCATTGCTACACACAAAACTCTTGCTCTTGTTTCTTTTTCGCTAAGTTTGCCCAGCTCTTCTAAGGCACTTAGCAAACGATCAAGACCTACACTAGCCCCCACCCCGCTCATTGGCTCTTTGCAGAAAGTTTGGGTTAGATTATCATATCTTCCACCAGAGCAGACACTGCCAATCCCGCTTAATTCATCCAATGTGCTTTCATACACAATCCCCGTGTAATATCCTAAACCTCTAGCAATTGAAAAATTGATTTTGTAGCAATCAAGCCCAACAAAATCCAAAATCTCACACAATTTTTGCAAATCATCAAGCCCTTTTTGCAAGGATTGATTTTTTTCTTTCAGATAAGAGACTTTTTGTAAAAAATCCCTACTTTTTCCCTCTTGGGAGAGTGAAATCAAATCCAATAGTGAATGAATGCGTTCTTTTGAGTATCCCAAACTCTCTTCAAGCTCTGCACACACGCCATCCACTCCGATCTTATCTAGCTTATCTACAATTCTAAGAGTATTATTGACATCAGTAATCCCTAGATATTCACAGATTCCATTTAAAATCAAGCGATGATTAATTGAGATTGTAAATTTTCCTACTTCAAGTTTTTGCAAAACCTTAGCAATCACTTGGATAATCTCAGCATCACTTGCAATAGAATTAGAACCTACGAAGTCAAAATCACACTGTGTAAATTCTCTATATCTTCCCTTTTGGGCTCGCTCACCACGAAAAACATTGCCAATTGCATATCGCTTAAAAGGAAGTTGAAGTGCATGGCGATGCTGTGAGATAAATCGTGCAAGTGGCAAGGTAAGATCAAATCTCAACGCAACATCCCTACCCCCGTGATCTTTGAAGGCATAAAGCTCTTTTTGAATCTCATCGCTTCCTTGCTTGAGCAAAATTTCTGCATATTCTAAATGCGGGGTTTCAATAGGATTGAAACCAAAACTATCAAAAACTTCAATGATTTTTTTCAATAAATTGCTTTTAGCAATTGCTTCTTTGGGCAATCTGTCTTTAAAACCGCTCAAAGTGCGTGGGGTAATCAGCATAAACTCTCCAATCTTTAGAAAAATGTTTTCTTCTTTATAAGGTAAAATTATCGCAAAAAAATTGAGCAAATACACAATAAAATCAAAGGCTAATTTTGAAAATCTTACTACGACTTCCCACTTGGCTAGGTGATGCAATTATGGCAACACCTACTTTTTATGCACTCAAAAACACCTATCCCCACGCTCATTTTACCCTTGTTGGCTCCAAAGCATCTTTGGGAATCTTTGAGAGAGAAAATGTCCAAAGGATTGAAGATGAGAGTAAAAAAAGCAAAAATCGCCTCTACTATCTCTATAAACTAGGCAAAAAGCTAGGAGAATTTGATCTAGCAATGACTCTGCAAAATAATTTCCCCTCAGCTTGGCTTCTTTGGGCAAGTGGCTCTAAGATTCGCATTGGTTATAAGGGCAATGCAAGAAGTTTTTTGCTTACTCACCCCCTAGCTCCTCAAAAGCACATTCATCAGGTGCTTCAATACACCCACCTGCTCTCTGCTCTTGAGATTTTCCCCACCCACCCCCAACTCCAGCTCATCGCCCATCCTCAAAAAAAAGGAAAGCTGACAAGAATTGGAGTGAGTGCTGGAGCAAAATATGGAAGTGCAAAACGCTGGTGTCAATCTTATTTTATAGAAGTGATTGCAACCTTGCTTCAAGAGGGCTATGAGGTATTTATGTATGGAGGAAATGAAGAGATAGAAGCAAACAGACAGATTCAAGAAGCTCTAAGAGCTCTTGTATCTACTCAACACTTGCATAATCTTACGGGAAAAACTTCGATCTCTGAGCTTATTGATAGCATTGCTTCGCTTGATCTCTTTTTGACCAATGACAGTGGCCCTATGCATATTGCCTCGGCATTAAGTGTCCCACTTGTAGCTATTTTTGGATCAACAGATTGCAAAGAAACCTCCCCTTTCAACACTCAAGCTCCTCAAGTGATACTCAACAAACATCTCTCGTGCTCTCCTTGCAAAAAAAGAGAATGTCCCCTCAAACATCATCAGTGCATGAAGCTCATCACTCCAGATGAAGTTTTAAATACGATTGATGAGATACTTCAAGCAGAGGCAAGAGAATGAATGATCTGTGGATAGAATGTATCTTTTTTGCTCTCATAGCTCTAGCATTATTCATCTATCGCTCAAAACTTAAGGACTAAAATGGAACTCTTTAGCACACTTGAAGAGATTTTGCACACTTCGGATATAAAAAAACGCTTTTCTCTTTTTCACACGCTTTACAATTCCCTTTCTACCATTACTCTTAATCATTCTCACCCTATCAAACCTATCACAGAGCCAATCTATAAACCATTTTGCAAGATTTTACATCCTACAAAAATCTCGCGACATAAAAAAATCGACACAGATAGCACGATGGGAAGCTTTTTGCACTCTATTGCTCATATTGAATACAGTGCGATTGATTTGGCTTTGGATGCAAGTTATCGCTTTAGGAATCTTCCTCTTGAGTTTTACTACAATTGGCTTGAAGTAGCCAAAGAAGAAATCGATCACTTCTCTTCACTTCGAGCATTGCTCAATTCTTGTGGATATGAGTATGGAGATTTTGCAGTTCATAGCAATCTATTTGAGGCTATGAAAGCCACTCCAATTTTTGCAGATCGTATGGCTTTAGTTCATCGTGGAATGGAAGCTGGAGGATTGGATGCCAATCCATTTGTAACCCAAAAAGTCTCTCTTAGCTCTCACCATCTTAGAGACAACATCCTTCAAGAGTTGCAAATCATTTTAAGAGATGAAATCTCTCATGTAAGCAAGGGGGATAAATGGTGGAGATATTGCAATGATTCAAGGAGCTTTAAAGAGATTTTACAGCTCTATAACTATTCTTTACCAAAAACGCTTAATATCCCTGCAAGACTGCAATGTGGCTTCTCTCAAGAAGAGCTTGATGATTTAGCTAATCATAAAGGAGAAAAATGAAAATTACACAAGATAACTATGGGCAAATGATTGAAAAACTCAATAAGATGGCTTATGCGTATTATGTTTTAGATGATCCTATTGCTACTGATGAGGAATATGATTCTCTCTATCATCAAATCAAAGATTTTGAATCTCTCTATCCTCATCTCATTCTCCCCTCTTCGCCAACCCAAAGAGTGGGTGATGTCCCCTTAGAAGAGTTTGAAAAAAATGAACATTTACAAAGAATGTGGAGCTTGGATGATGTATTTAATTCTGAAGAACTCCTTGAGTGGGTAGAGAGAATATACAAACTCTATCCGCAAGCTACCTTTACTTGTTCTCCAAAATTTGATGGAGCCTCGCTCAATCTTCTTTATGAAAATGGAATCTTAAAGAGTGCAACAACTCGAGGAGATGGAAGAGCAGGAGAACTAGTAACTCAAAATGCAAAAACTATCAAATCAATCCCCCTACACATCCCCTCTCAAGATCAAATCGAGATTCGCGGAGAGGTTTTAATCACAAAAGAAAACTTCAAAGTCATCAATCAAGAAAGACTAGAAAATGGGGAAAATCTCTTCGCCAACCCAAGGAATGCGGCTGCTGGCAGTCTAAGACAGCTCAATTCTGCCATCACTTCCAAACGCAATTTGATTTTTGTTCCATGGGGTGTAGGAGAACATCACTCCAAACTCTCTAGTTTTTCTGCTTTGCTTAGCGAGATTTTTTCTTTTGGTTTTTTTACTCCACCTTTTATCAAACATTGCAAAAATATCGATGAAATCAAAGAAGCATATACGCATATTCTAGAAAATCGCGATAGCTATCCTATGATGCTTGATGGAATGGTAATTATGGTGGATGATTTTTCTCTGCAAAAAGCTCTAGGCTTCACCATCAAATCTCCTCGTTTTGCCTGCGCATACAAATTCCCGGCTGTTGAGAAAAGCTCAAAAATTCTCTCAGTAACTCTCCAAGTAGGAAGAAGTGGGGTTGTTACTCCAGTGGCAGAACTAGAGGGTGTAGAAATCGAGGGGGCAACAATCACCCGTGCAACACTGCATAATTTTTCAGAAATAGAAAAAAAAGATATTCGTATCGGAGATGAAGTCATCATCATTAGAAGTGGGGATGTGATACCCAAAATCATCAAACCCATCAAAGAAGTGCGTAATGGAAGTGAAAGAGTAATTATCAAACCTACACATTGCCCTATTTGCCAAAGCGAACTTCTCATTGAAGAAAAATTTATCAAATGCCAAAACCTCACTTGCGAGGCAAGAAAGATTGAATCTCTTAGACATTTTGTCTCAAAAAAAGCTCTAAATATCGATGGTTTAGGTGGAAAAATCATCCAACAGCTCTATGAGCAAAAACTTATCTCAAATCTTGAAGATATTTTTTCTCTCACTTTTGAAAAACTTTTTGCTCTTGAAGGATGGAAAGAAAAAAAGGCTCAAAACACTCTAGATAGCATAGAAGCGTGCAAAGGGCTTGAATTGTGGCGTTTTATCAATGCTTTGGGGATTGAACATATTGGCGAGGGGGCAAGCAAAAAACTTCAAGAAAGTTTTGGGCTTGAAGTTTTTGAAAAAACTTATGAAGAGATTATTGCACTTGATGGATTTGGAGGGGAAATGGCAAAATCCTTGGCTGATTTTAGTCGTGTTAATGCACAACAGATTCAAACACTCCTACATATTCTTCGCCCCACTGCTACACAAAAAAACATTTCTACAGATTCTTTGTTTTTAGGAAAGAGTATTGTGCTTACAGGGACAATGAGCGAGGATAGAGAGAGCATAAAGGCACTCTTAGAATCTCTTGGAGCAAAGGTTAGCTCAAGCGTAAGCAAAAAGACTGATTTTTTGTTTTATGGAGAAAATGCAGGAAGCAAGCTACAAAAAGCACAAGAATTGGGGATAAAATGCCTAAGTGAGGAAGAATTTAAAGCACTAATTCCTTGAAGTATTTGAGCTGTTTGTTCAAATTGAGGGGAATAAGATAGAAATCATCTTTTATGAATTCTCTCCATAAAAGCTTGTTACTCTGCATGAGATTTTGACTTCTTTGATACTCAAGAGGAATAGGGATGTTTTGAAGCTTTGAAAAAGTTTGTGATGAAAAAATGGGCATAAAGCTGGGCATCACTCCCTCCTTCTCTGCTAAAAGTGGAAGCGTAAAATTTGGTTGAGAGATCCCTCTAGTTGCTCCGCACTCTTTCTTTTTCTCCCAAAAATTTGAAGTAGTAATCACCTCTTTAAATCCTTTTGCACAAGTCAAAATCTCCTCGACACTACATCCCCACCCCTCACCATCTCCGCTCACACAAGCAATCCCCTCAATCCCTCCATATTTTGCTCCCTTAAGCCAAGATATGACATTTTCTATGCTTTTACCCCTCCCACTGATACAAGGATATGCTACGACACCTAGAGAATCTTGAAGCATTTTTGCACATAAAAGTGATGATGGGGAAGAGAGAAAAAAAGGATTATCAGGGATGATTAAAAAATCAAAATTAACATATTTTCTAAATTCTTTGAGGATTGCAACATCTCTCAAAAAATCTTCACTCGCAACAAACTCCACTCCTATCATTTTGTTATAATCCTTGGGAAAATATTTTTTGGAGTATTGTAATGAATGAAATCCTAATCAAAAATGGCTTTAGTATTTGGTGTGATTTTGTAGAGAGAGATTTTCTCAATCATGAGTTTAAAACCCTGATTGCTGAGGGAAAGATTTTGGGAGCAACAAGCAATCCTAGCATTTTTGCATCTGCCTTTAAAACTTCTCCTATTTATCGTGATCAAATTCACTCCCTTCAAAACAAAAGTGCAAAAGAGATTTATGAAACTCTTGCAATTGAAGATATCAAAACAGCAGCAGTTGCTCTAAGAAGCCTATGGGAAAAAAACAAAGATAATGGATATATTAGTATTGAGATTGATCCACTTTATTGTGATAATGCCAAAGAGAGTATTGAAGAGGGAAAAAGACTTTTTGAGAGCATTAGTGAACCAAATGTAATGATTAAGGTTCCTGCCACTTCTGCAGGATATGAAGTCATGGAAGAGCTTTTGGCACAAAACATCTCAATCAATGCTACCTTGATCTTCTCTCCATCACAAGCAACAAAATGTCTTGAGTCTTTTAAAAATGCAAGAAATAGAGGAGGTGTGGGCAAGAGTGTGATTAGTGTTTTTGTATCAAGGCTTGATCGCTATATTGACTCCTCACTTCCTGCACATCTTCAAGGAAAGCTAGGGATCAATAATGCCAAAATGATTTATAACCTTATAGAGGATTTTGGAGATAAACAAACTCGCACACTCTTTGCAAGCACTGGAGTAAAAGGCGATACTCTCTCTCCTAGTTATTATGTAGATTCTCTACTCTTGCCTCACTCTATCAATACTGCTCCACTTGAAACAATCAAAGCTTATTTTTCAAACAATGATGTTGAGCTAAAAGATTCTCAAATTGATTTTGAAAGCTTTGTGCAATCCTTGGAAAATATAGATTTACAAAAAATCTATGACACACTCTTAAGTGATGGGCTTAAGGCTTTTAAAGATAGTTTTACAGATTTGCTTGCTGTTTTAAAAAAATAAAAAAAAGGGGGGGGGGGATTACTCCCCTTATTTTGTGATTTTTAGAACTTTGTTTTCTAGCATTGCTGGGATCCAAAGTGTTTTTTGGGCATAGAAAATATCTGCGCACCCTTTCACTGCTCTAATTGGCAAAGTTTCAACCTTTTGATCGTTTGAAATTTTATAAACTACGCCATTGAGATTCTTTCCCCATGAGCTTACAAGAATATTCCCTTGATCATCCTCTGTAATTCCATCAAGAAAACCTTTGGCTTCTGAGAAAATCCGAATCTCTTTGTTTTGAAGTGAGATTTTCAAAACCACACCCTCAAGTTTGCCATTTGGATCATAAGTTACAACCCATAAATTATTGTCTTTGAGAAGCAAACCATTTGGACCACCACCATACTTTGCAACATCAAGTGCCATAAACTCTTTGTAACTTTTTTTATTAACATCAAGAGTATAAATCTTTCCACTTCCTGTATCACTCACATACAAAGTCTTGCCATCAGTGCTCAAATCATTAAGAAATACGGCATTTTTTATAGGAAGTGCAAAAACCTGCTTAAGAGTTTTAAGATCAAATCCTTTGATTGTATCAATATCGCTGACATAGAGCACATTCCCAATCACACTCATTCCCTTAGGAGCATTAAGATTGCCAATCTTATCAAGCACCTTGCCATCTTTGCTCATCTTGATGATAAAACCATCATTGTCCTTATCAAGTGGTTTTACTTCTTTTCCTAGATTGCTGACAAATACAGCCTCATTTGTTGCATAAACACTCTCTGGGGATTGAAACCCTGAGATTTCTTGAGTATTGTAAGCCAGTGCTAGTGAAAGACTCAAAGAGATGCCTAAAAGTGTTTTTTTCATCATTTATCCTTTATCAAAAAATTTGCAAGGGGATTATAAAAAAATAATGTATAAAAAAATATAAGCTTTGTGATAAAAAATACTAGTTTTTTGACATTTTTTGAAATTGCTTAGGTGTCATTCCATAATAATCTTTAAATCTTTTAATAAACCACGATGGCGATCCAAAATCCAACTCATAGGCTACTTCTTGGATATTCTTTCCTTCAAATTGCAACATGAATCGTGCTTTAGAAAGACGCTTTTTATCTATCCATTCTTTTGGAGAAATACCACTTTCTTCTTTGAATTTCTTACTAAAAATACTAGTTTCTAGTTTTACCTCTTTTGCCATATCTCTTACTTGCAAGAAATTTTTGATTTCTAAGTCTTCCATAAGAGTGTTTTTCCGCTCCAAAATTTTTGCCAAAAAGGAGAGAAAATCTGCTTGATTTTCTTTTAGAAGGAGCAGAAGTAGCTCTTGAGATTTTAAGTCCAACACTTCCTCGCTTGGCTCTCCCCATAGCTCAAGACTATGTGCAAACAACTCCAAAGCCCTGCTCTTTTTAAAAGCACAAAACCCTTCTCTCCCCTCTTCTTTTGCATTGCAATATTTTTGTGCAAAGCGTGTTAGGGTATTTTTTTCAAAGAAAAAAAGTTTAGAGTGATAAATCCCCTCTCTTGCAATATTGCTAAAAGCATAACTTCCCATAGGAACAAAAAGTGCCTCCCCAACTCCAATAAAATAACTTTGCTGAGAGTTGTGCATAACCTTTTGTCCTTCTTGAACAAAAATAAGGCAATCTTTTTGGAAATATACAGGGCGATTTAGAGTGTTGTGATTTTCCAAAAAGTCAATCATCATCATTTGTTTGCATCTGTATGTTTTGTGAGTATGAAGTTCTTGTGGGACAAGTAAGGACATTTTTTTCTCCTTATTGAAGATCTGTTGTTGGAAGTTTTTTGAGAGATCGTGCAGGGTAACTCATCAAATCGCTTTGTTTAAACCCAAACTCCACTTTGATCCCTACTCCAAGATTGACATCAAGATTTAATGCACTAAAATCTGCATAAATATAAAAACTACTCCCCTCAAGAAGCTGGGCATTGTAATCAATCCCTATAAACATATCAAACTTCTGCTTTGGTGTGATCAATGTAGCTATATCATCTACCATCAATTCTCCCCCTGCTCCAACATCATAAAGCATTTTGACTTTGGTTTGAACCTGATGCTTACCCAACATCTTGCCTACACTCACACTCCCCAAAAAACTAAAAGGAGCCCATGGCTTCATTACCTCATTTCTACCATTGACAACAGCCTCGCTATCAAGCAAAATCCCTGTTCCAAAATTAAACTCTGTTTGCAAAAAATATTCATTTGGGAGTGCAAAACGCTTGCCTACACCTAGATCAAAAAGCCAAGTAGCATTGCTAAATGGCTGTGAATGGTAGGTTTGAAAAAATTGTGCATATCGCATAGAAAATGACGCAAAAATATCATTATCCCATTTCCACAGCATATATCCTCCAAGCCCAAAGCCATAATTTCCAAGCGAGCCTTGAGAATTGCTTGAATTTAGCATTTCTGCACTTACATCAACACCCAAAAAAATCTTTGAGCCAATCAGTGGAAATTCTTTATCAACTCCAATTTGGGGCATAACTCCCATGCAATCATCTTGCTCTCCAATGAAAGTTTTTTTGATTTTTGTATGCACAATTCCCCAAGCTCTCCACGAAGAAAGCGAAGGATAGTGGATTTGCTCTAAATGCTTTCTTTGTAGATTTTGCTCAATTTCCACATAGCGAGTCTGCATAAAAAGTGGAGATTCTCCAAAAAGAAAAGATACACTCAGCAAAACACCAAAAAGCCTTTTCACTGCAAGCCCTCATTTTGCCAATAAGTATTATTAGGGTTTACTTTTAAAGACTGAGTGGCAACCTTTCCAAAGTAAAATCTTATTCCCAAACTTGCTTGATAAATCACATTAAAATCCCCCAAAAAAGTGCTTTCACTCCTGAAGAAAAATCTTAAATATTGATTGAGGATAAAATCAGATTCTAAAAACAATCCCACCCTCCAATCACTTTTATTATTCCTCTGCACAAGTTCGCCCAAATCATTAAGCAAGATATCGCCTCCTAAGCGATTGTCATAGCCAATGCTTACTCCCCCCTTAATATCACCTCGATAAATACTATTAAACTCTTTTCCAAACGCAACCCTTGCATCCAAAGCAAAAGGGACTAAATGTGCAATTCTTCCTGAAAGTCCATTGGGAAAAGAATTGACACTTCTAGGCAAGTATCCTGTGTGAAAACTAAGGCTTGGTTCCCAAAAAATATAGCTTGGATCAAGTGAATAGATGAGTGCAAACCTCTGCCCAACTTCTGCACCCAAATAGAAATTGTGTGTATCCATTTTATCAACTTGCATTCCATTAAGACGATAATCAGATGCAAGATAGTAATACTGCAAATTAAGGCTTGCATAAAGTCTATGAGCATTCATATATCCAAAATATGCCCCCAAACCATAGCTCTGCAAACTTCCATCAATCCCATCACTCTGAGAATCATCGGTAATAATATCAAGATATCCCCCCATAAAAAATCTTGACTTGCCCACAGAAATAGAAGTATCAAGCCCTAAGAGTAAATCATTGTAGCTTTGTGAATTTTTGTTGCTCCCATTGCTAGCATTGAGTTGTAAAAAACCAAAATTCTCACTGATCCAAGCTGTGTTATCCAGCTCTTGCTCTCTTAATTCTCCAAGACGAGAAAAGCTTGTGAGTGTATGAGCCTTGTAAATGAGATAGTTTGAACGCAAAAGAGTTGTGAGAGCATTATAAGAATCTTGATGAGTTTGTGCAAAAGCAAAAAAAGAAAAAAACAAAAAGTAAAAAAGCTTTTTTCTCAAAATGTTTTCCTTTATAAAAAAATTATTATGCTAAGCTGTATAATTCTAGCCAATTTTATTCCAAGGAACGACTATGAACTATCGCTTAAAACGCTATATTACTTATTTTGTTATTACTCTTGTTGTTGTAGCTCTTCCATTTATCCATATCAATGATGGACAAATTTTTCTCCTCTCATTTGATAAAAAACAGTTTCATCTCTTGGGAATGGTCTTTAATATGCAAGAGCTTTATGTGTTGCCATTTTTGGTCATTTTGTTGTTTGTAGGCATCTTTTTTGCAACAACCCTTATGGGGAGATTATGGTGTGGTTGGGGTTGCCCTCAAACAATCTTTCGTGTGATTTATCGTGATTTGATTGAAGGTGTAGTTTTTGGCCTTACAAATACTTCAAACCGACAAAAAACCCCTGATCTTAGCACTTTGGGTGCAAAAATAAAAAAATTCCTCTCAATCTTGATTATCTCTATTTTTACTTATAGTGCAAGTGCGGTTTTGCTCTTTTATTTTGTGCCTCCTTATGATTTCTTCTCTTATCTCTCAAATCCATCAGAACATTTAGTTTTGCTTGGCTTTTGGCTTGGTATTGGAACATTTTTTACTTTTGATATTGTATGGCTTAAGGAAAATTTTTGTATCTATATTTGCCCTTATTGCCGAGTACAAAGCGCATTGTATGATGATGATACACAAACTGTCATCTACAATCAAAAGCGTGGAGGGGCAATCTATCAAGATAATGGTGAGAAATTCCATCAATCTCTTAGATTTAGAGATGCAAATGCCCAATGTGTTGAGTGTCAAAAATGCGTCAAAGTCTGCCCTACTCACATTGATATTAGAGCTGGAATGCAACTTGAGTGTATCAACTGTCTTGAATGCTCAGATGCATGCTCAAAAGTAATGGCAGCCAAAAACCTCCCCTCACTCATTGAGTGGACAAGCACAAATGCAATTCAAACAAACTCAAAAGTTCGACTCTTGCGTACAAAAACTATTGGCTATATGCTTATCATTTCAGCATGCATAGCCCTAGCAATTTTTATGGGTGGCAAAAGAGATGATATTTTGCTCAACATCACACGCACAAGCTCTTTGTATACAATTCATGAAAATGGAAGTGTGAGCAATGAGTATGTTCTACTTGTAGAAAACACTACTCAAAAGCCCCTTAATCTCCTTTTGCAAATACAAGACAATGAGAATCTAAAAATCTTAAGACCTAAAAATGCCATATATGTGGATGCAAAAGAAAAAAGAAGAGTGGTTTTCATCCTTGATTATGAAGGAAAACTTGAGCTAAAAAATCAAGACAAATCTATCCCTTTTAAGCTCAAGCTCTACTCAGAACAAAACCCTGCACTCTCAATCACAAAAGAAAGCGTCTTTATCTACCCTCACCAATAGGAGAAAATATGAGAGCATTACTCCTTCTCTCTTTTTTCTTCCTCTCCCTTTATTCAAGGGAGATGTGGTTATTACAACAATTTGATCCTCAAGTCATTCAAGCTCGCCCGCAATCCTTTGTATATAGTGAAAAACTCGATGGTGTCAGAGCTTTTTGGGATGGTAAAAATCTTTATAGTAAAGGTGGAAAACTCCTAACTCCCCCAAGCTTTTTTACCCAAAACTTTCCTCCTTTTGCAATTGAGGGGGAATTGTGGAGTAAGAGGGGGGATTTTGAAAACATTGTCTCAATCCTTAAAAGCACAAAAAAGAAAGAAAAATGGAGAGAATTGAAATTCTATATCTTTGAGGTGCCAAATCAGCAAGGCGGGATTCTAAAACGGCTTGAGGTGCTAGAAGCCTATCTTGCCTCTCAACCAGCTCCATTTATTTCTATCATTCCCCAACTTCCGCTCAATACTCTTCAAGCATTGCAAGACGCTCTTAGCGCAATCACTCAAGCAGGGGGAGAGGGAGTTGTTGTGAGAGAAAAAGATGCTCCATATTACACAGGAAGAAACAAAAAAGCCATGAAACTCAAACTTTATGAAGATAGGGAATGCAAAATCACTTCCTATGTCCAAGGCAAAGGAAAATTTGAGAATCTAGTGGGATCAATTATATGTCTTGATGGGGATGTAGAATTTAAAATTGGAAGTGGAATGAGCGAGGATTTTAGAAAAAATCCTCCAAAAGTTGGCACAATTATCACTTACAAGTATTTTGGCTTAAACAAAAACAAACTGCCAAAATTTCCTGTCTTTCTTAGAATTCGTAGTGATGAAAGTTTAAATTCAAAGGAGTAAAAATGAAAAGATTTGCTGTGGTCGGAGTTGGAGGATATGTTGCTCCAAGACATCTTAGGGCAATAAAAGAATGTGGTGGAAATGTTTTGTGTGCGATTGATAAGCACGATAGTGTCGGAGTGATGGATAGCTATTTTCCTCATACGCATTTTTTTACGGAGTTTGAGCGTTTTGATCGCCATATTGACAAACTTCATCGTCAAGGAAAAGGGATAGAATACTTTAGTATTTGCTCTCCAAATTACCTTCATGATTCACACATTCGTTATGCTCTAAGAAACGGTGCTGATGCAATTTGTGAAAAACCCCTAGTATTAAACCCCTGGAATCTTCAAGCACTTCTTGAACTTGAAAAAGAGAGTGGGAAGAAAGTCTATAATATCCTTCAGCTCAGACTTCACCCCAAAATCATTGCACTCAAACAAAGCGTAGAGCAAGAGTTGAAAGCCAATCCCAATCATATCTATGAGATTGATCTAAGCTATATTACAAGCCGTGGAAATTGGTATTTTACAAGCTGGAAGGGAGATAAGGCAAAGAGTGGAGGGATAGCAAGCAATATTGGTATCCACTTTTTTGATATGTTACTTTGGATTTTTGGAAAAGCTCAAAGAAGTGAATTATATTTTGAAAGCGAAAAAACAATGGTGGGCTATCTTGAGCTTGAACACGCAAGAGTGAAGTGGTTTTTGAGTGTGGATGCCACTACGCTTCCTCAAGAAGTCAAAGAAGCAGGCAAGCCAACATACAGAAGTCTAAAAATCAATGATGAAGAGTTTGAGTTTAGCGAAGGCTTTACAGATTTACATACCCTAAGCTATCAAGATATTTTAAATGGTGGAGGATTTAGTGCCATTGAGGCTCAACCCTCGATTGAACTAGTTTATTCACTCAGAAATGCTCCACTTTCTCCAAAAGATCCACTCACAGCACATCCATTTCTCAAATGAGTATCTTTATCCACGAAAGCTCCCTAATTGATGAGGGAGTGCATATCGGAGAAGGTAGTAAAATATGGCACTTCTGTCATATCCTTCACTCAAGCACCTTGGGAGAGAATTGTAATATTGGGCAAAACTGTGTTATTGGCCCTAATGCAAAAATAGGCAATAATGTAAAAATCCAAAACAATGTCAGTGTATATGAAGGGGTTGAGTGTCAAGATGATGTCTTTATAGGGCCTAGTGTAGTTTTTACCAATGTTCTCAATCCTAGAAGCTTCATTCCAAGAAAAGATGAATTCAAGCCAACTTTACTTAAGAGAGGTTGCTCTATTGGGGCAAATGCTACTTTGGTGTGCGGGGTGAGTATTGGCGAGTTTGCCCTCATAGGTGCTGGAAGTGTAATTACCAAAAATATCCCTCCTCATGCCTTAGTTGTTGGAAATCCTGCAAGAATTATTGGATGGGTAGATAAAGCAGGGATGAGAATGGAATTTAACAATGGAATAGCTATCGATAGTTACGATGGAAGCATCCATTATCTCAAAGATTTTGAGAATCCAAAGTAAGAAAAATAAGATTAATTAAAATGCTATAATTTTCTAGTTATTCACAAAGAATATTGTACAAGGAGAAAAAATGTCGTATTATGATGCCATTGTAATTGGTTCTGGACTTGGTGGACTAACCTGTGCAGCAACGCTTAGCAAAAAAGGGAAAAAAGTCTTAGTCCTAGAGCAACACAATCTCATCGGTGGTTGCTCAACCTGCTTTCCACGAAAAGGCGCAATGATTGATGCAGGATTGCACGAGATGGATTTTGGGGATAGAAGCGTAGATCAAAAACATCGCATTTTTGATTATATTGGTCTATGGGATAAAGTTGAATTCATCAAACTTCCAAGTGCATGGACAATCAAAGTTGGAGATAAAGACTATCATATCCCTCATGGCAATACTGCACAAGCTCTAAAAAAAATGTTTCCGCACGAGGCTAAGGGTATTGATAAATACTTCAAAAAAATCAAACTTCAAGCAAGAAAGGCTTATAAATTCCCCTTTGATATGGGATTCTTTGAGTTTTTTGTTGCACCTATTACAACAATCCCTTATCACCTCTACAATCTTTTAGTCAATAAAAGTACGGGTTCTTCTCTTGATGAATGCATCAAAGATTCTCAATTAAAGAGAATCCTTAATATTAATATTGTCTACTATCATCATGACCCATATAAGTTTATTTGGAGTTACCACGCAATTCCACAGCACAACTATTATATACAAGGAATGTATGTCAAAGGTGGATCACAAGCTTTATCCGATGGGATCGCAAGCATTGTTACAGATAATGGTGGAGAAGTTAGGGCAAAAGCTGATGTTACTGATATTTTACTTGATGGAAACAAAGCTATTGGGGTGAGATATCTTGATAAAAAAACCAAAGAAAATGTTGAAGTATATGCAGATAAAATTATTGCAAACTGCGATCCTGCAACTGTTTATCATAGTCTTTTGCCTCAAGATAGAGACTATAGCAAAGATCTCAATCTAACAAAAAACAATGAAATAACAACATCACTTATTTCAATTTATATGGTTTTTGATAAAAATCCTTGCGAAATCCATCCAAATATGGATTACAGCACATTTATTGTCAATCCAAAAAATTTCCAAAAAGATTTCAAAGATTCGGATTGTTACAATACCGATTTTAAAGACATAGACTTTGTGTTTGTAAATTATTCTAAAGTTGATAGTGGACTAAGCGATCGTGAAGATAGACATGTAGGAGTAATTACGACTTTTGGAAAGTATGAGGATTGGGATGGACTTGATAAAGAGGCATATAAAGCCAAAAAAGCAGAAGTTCAAAAAATTCTCGAAGATCGATTGGAGGAAGCATTTCCTGGAATTATGCAACACTGCATCCATTCAGAGCTTGCAACCCCCAAGACAATCCAAAGATATATCAAAACACGCAAAGGAACTCCTTATGGATACGATCAAAACAAAGAAACATTCTTTGGTCGTGAGCGCTGGAAAAGCTATAGCGTAAAAAATCTCTACTTTGCTTCAGCATTCTGCAATCCTGGTGGAGGTTTCACAGGGGCAATAATGTCAGGATATCGCACAGGTAGAAAGATCCTTGACCCATATGCATTGCCTAGAAAACTAGTTTTTGCTGCACTTTTTGGAACAGCCCTAAGTGAAGGAATTAAATTTATCATCAAAGCTCTTGCCTAACCAAGGCAGAGCTTCTCTCTGCAAATACCCACTCTTTTATTGTGAATTACTTTTCTATCCTATAGCTATTAACAGATTTACAAGATGAATAAACAATGATTTATCAAAAAAGGAGATTAGCTTGGAACTTGGTTGCGGGAGGCGGATTTGAACCACCGACCTTTGGGTTATGAGCCCAACGAGCTACCGGACTGCTCTATCCCGCGATAAGTAAAATTGAAGATTTTAAAAGAAGTTGGCTGGGGTAAAAGGATTCGAACCTCTGAATGGCTGGACCAAAACCAGCTGCCTTACCGCTTGGCGATACCCCAATGAAAAAGCGTGATTATAAAGATTTTTTTCTCACTTGTCAAGAGAAAAATGAAAAAAATTAAAATTTTTGGCGAGAAGGTGAGAGAATCGAACTCCCCAGCAACTAGACACCTAGCCACTCTATGGGTTTGAAGCCCAAGGCGAACACCAGAATCGCTTACCCTCCAAAAAATGAGCTAGAATTATATATCACAATTTTATTTTTTGGAGAATTCCGTGAAAGAATTATTACAAACCCTACCTAAAGTCGATGAGCTCCTTAGAGATCCCCTCTTCTCTCACACGCAAAGCAAAATACTCAAACCCCTCATCCAAAGATCCCTTCAAAACCTAAGAGAGAAAATCCTCTCAAAAACCTTGACTTCTTTTAATCTTGATAAGTTTAAGCAAGAGCTACTCTCTATCTATGAGAAAAACACTCAAAGCACGATTAAGCCCCTAGTGAATGCCACAGGTGTGGTGCTTCAAACCAATCTTGGCAGAAGCCTATTTTCAAAAGAAATCTTAGATGAAGTTTTTCCACTTCTAATGCATTACAACAACCTAGAATACGATATCAAAGAGGGAAAAAGAGGAGAGCGTTACACCCATATCAAGCACTTGCTTTGCACACTTTTGGGCTGTGAAGATGCAATCGTAGTCAATAACAATGCAAGTGCGGTTTTACTTGTACTTAGTACTTTTGGGAGAGATAAAGAAGTCATCATCTCACGCGGTGAGCTTGTAGAAATCGGTGGTGCGTTTAGAATCCCTGAGGTGATGAAGCTCTCAGGAAGCAAACTTGTAGAGGTTGGCACCACAAACAAAACTCATCTAAGCGATTATGAGGAAGCCATCAGTGAGGAAACCTCAATGATAATGAAAGCACATCAAAGCAATTTCAAGCAAATTGGCTTTACCTCAAGCGTGGAGTTCTCTGCCCTCACTGCTTTGGCAAAGAAACGAGGGATTATCGACTACTACGATCTAGGAAGTGGGTATATGCAAGGATTGAACACAAATGAAGAGCCAAGTATTTTAGAGCTTTGCAAAGCCTCCCCTTCACTTCTTAGCTTTAGTGGAGATAAACTCTTTGGAGGGCCTCAAGCTGGGGTGATTGTAGGTAGAGCAGAGTTGATTGCAAAACTCAAAAAAAATCACTTGCTTAGAGCCTTAAGGGTGGATAAATTTACCACTCTTGCCCTTGAAGCCACTCTTAGAGCCTATCTCAACAATGAACTAGAAAAAATCCCAACACTCAAAATGCTCAATCTCACAAGTGAGGAGATTTTGCAAAAGGCAAAAGATTTGCACGCACTCATCCAATCAATCCCAAATCTTGAGTGTCAAATCATCGCTCTAAATTCTCTAGCTGGTGGGGGAAGTCTGCCTCAAACACCATTTAAATCCCATGGACTCTCTATCCATTTCCCCACACTCAAAGCCTCCAATCTAGAGAAAGCCCTAAGAGAGAGGGGGATCATCACAAGAATCAACCAAGAGAGAGTATGTCTAGATTTACGCTGTATAGATCAAAGCGAATACACTCAAATCTATAACGCACTTCAACAAATTAGCGAGGTTAGCAATGCCAAATAATGATATTTTAGTCGGACTTGCAGGGCATATAGACCATGGGAAAACTTCTTTTATCAAGGCTCTAAATGGCTTTGATGGGGATGAGAGAGAAGAGGAGAAGCAAAGAGGGATTACGCTAGATATTAGCTTCTCAAACCTCAAACTCCCCAATCGAAATATCGCATTTATTGATGTACCAGGACACGAAAAACTCATCAAAAATATGATAGCAGGGGCTTTTGGGGTGGATGTAATGTGCCTGATTGTGGCAAGTGATGATGGATTGATGCCTCAAAGCATCGAGCATATCCAAATCGCTAATTTTTTGGGAATCAAAAAATGCTTTTGTGTGATTAGCAAAAGCGATAAAAGCTCAGAGGCAAGAATGCAAGAAGTGCAAAAGCAGATTGAGGATTTCTTCTCTCCCTTGCAAATCAAACTTGAAGTAATTTTTCCTTTTAGCGCCTTTAGCCAAGAGAGAGATAAAGAGCCAATTTTGCAATACCTCAATACCCTAGAGAAACCCAAAAGAGAGGATATTGGATTTTTTAGATACTACATTGATAGAGCCTTCTCCATTAGTGGTGCGGGATGTGTGGTGAGTGGAAGCTCTTTGAGTGGAGAAGTAACAAAAGGAGATAAACTTTTTGTCTATGATTTGAGCAAAGAAGTAAGCGTGCGAGGATTGAAGATTCACTCTGACTTTGCTACCTCTGCCCTCCCCTCTCATCGTGTCGCACTCAACCTCTCAGGAGTGAGTGCCAATGAGCTAAAGCGAGGAATGCTCATTGCCAAAAAGGGCTATCTAAGAGGATTTGATAGTTTGGAAGTTTTGCTTTTTGGTTTTAGCTCACTGCCAAAATACGCTACCTTGCACATCGGAGCAAAAAAAGTCAATGTCAAAATCACGCTTTTGCATAGTTTAGAAGAAGGCAAGGCTTTTGCCAACCTCTCTTGTGAGGAAAAAATCTACTCTATCTTTGAAGAAGCCTTTATCCTCAGATCTGACAATCAAACTCTCTGCGGTGGGAAAATCCTCGCACCAATCACAGATCCAATCAAAAAGATTCAAAAAATCCAATTGCTTTTTGCTCTTTTAAAAAAAGATTTTCATCAAGCCTTCTCTCTTCTCACTCTAGCTCACCCTAGAGGATTTGGGCTGATTTCAAGCACACAGCGTTTTGCTCTTAGCCATACTCAAAGCATTGCTATTGCAAAAGAGCTAAAGGATGTATATTTTGATGAGAAAAATCTTGTGCTTTACTCTCACAAAACCACTCTTGCACTCCAAGAGAGCATTCTTAACACTTTTGCTAAAAATCCCAATGCCCTCCTCTCTGCCTCAAGTCTAAAACTCAAAAATCCTTGGGCAAGTGAGCCATATTTGCAAAGCATATTAGACACTCTTTTAAAGCATGGGAAGATTGAGCTAAAAAATGGACTTTATGTTAGCAAAGAGAGCAAAGTCAAAAATCACGCTGATTTTTTGGTGGATAAACTCTATGAGATTTTGCTCTCCCAATCCCACTCCCCCCAAGCACCTTATAATATCTATGAGTCTTTAAATATCGATAGAAAAAGCGGAGATAATGCACTCAAAAGGCTTTGTGCTTCTTCAAAAGTTATAAGACTTGAGCACAATCTCTTCATCACTTCAAAAGCCCTCAATGAGATCTTAGTCCTAATGCGAGGAGTAATAGAAAAAGAGGGCTATGTCGATGTAGGCAATCTCAAAGAAGTTTTGCCTCTCTCTCGCAAATACCTCATTGCGTATTTAGACTATTTAGATAGCTTTGAGGATATTGCAAAAGAGGGAATGAAGCGAATCTACAAACACCAAAGGAGATAAAATGAAACTTGATGTCTTACAAAACCCCAACCTTGAAGATAATGCCTTTTTGCTCTCTTCAAGCACCCAAAACATCCCCCCAATCTCTCAAAATATCTTCAAACGCAACCAAAGAGAACTTGAGAGTTTGAGTGAATATTTTGGTGGAGAGAGTGGAGGAAATTTTTCTTTTTTAAGTGGAGCATTTTTGGAGCTTTTTCTCTCACTGCATACTTGCGGACACAAAATTGCCTTAGCTCTAAGCAATCACCAGCAAGCCTATGATGCCTATAAATTGATTAAAAACTTCATCCCCATTACCCCCATCCTTCCCTCTACTCAAAGTGGAATCATTGAGAGTATTGAAGAATTTAACCAATGCGATGTGTTTATCATCCCTCTAGTCAATCAAGATTTACTCACACTCAATCCCATAGAAAAGTTTATGAAGCAAAGAGAGGATGCAATTTTTATCATCGATATAAGCTATGGAGTGCGTTTTTCCCTTACTCCAAAACTCACTTCCAAAACAATCTTTTTGTGCGAAGCTGAGAGCTTTGGCTTTCTTAGAGGCAATGGGGTGTTCCTCTCTTACAAAGAATATCTCCCCTACTTCCCACGCACTCGCTATGTAGATCATCTCTATGTCAAATTACTAGAGAGGATCAAATCCTGCTCTATTCCTTTAAAAGATCACAAAGAAGAGTTTTTCTCTCTCTTTCAAGATAGCAATATCTCTCTTTTTGCCCCACTCTCAAATTCACTCACCAACACCCTAGCCTTAAGGTTTAAAGGGATCAAAGCTAGGAATCTTTTGCAAAGCTTGGTGCTTGAAGATGTTGAGGCAATCAATGGACAAGAATGCCTTTTTGGATTTTTCTCTCCTTCATTTGTTTTGCAAGAAATGGGATATAGTGAGCTTGAAGCAAGAGAATTGCTTAGTGTGAGTTTCACTCACTTTGATCCTAAGATTGCAAAAATCTTAGAAAAACACTACATACAACTCAAAACTTTGGAGATATAACAATGATTAGTCTAAAACAAGCCTATGAAATTCTTTTTTCACAATCTCTTCAACTTCAGATAGAAGAAGTTAATGCCTTTGAATCTTTAGGAAGGGTTTTGGCAGAGGATATACTCGCCACTATCAATCTTCCTGCTTTTAGCAATTCTGCCATGGATGGCTATGTAGTCAGCGAGATAAAAGAGAGCTACAAGATCACTCACACAATCCTAGCTGGAGAAATCCCACCTCACTCAATCCCTCAAGGAGAATGCTACAAGATTATGACTGGAGCCAAAGTCCCTAACAATGCTTTGGCTGTGATTCCATTTGAAAACGCAAATTTGCAGGGAGAGAAAATGAGTCCTGCTATGAAAGTAAAGAGTGGAGCAAATATCAAACTTGAGGGAGAAGAATACAAAAAAGGTGAGATCTTACTCAGAGCTGGAGAGAAGCTAACTTATAGACATCTCTCGCTGATTGCCTCAACTGGGATTACTACGCTTAAGGTTTTTTTACCACTTAAGATTGGGATTTACTCAAGTGGAGATGAAGTGGTGGAGCTTGGAGAGATGATAGGAGAGCAACAAATCTACAATATCAACGCCCTAGCCTACCACTCAACTCTAAGAACTTATGGTTTTTCTCCAAAATATCAAGGCATTATCCGCGATGATTTGCAAAGCATTCAAAAAGAAATTGAGAATTTTAAGAATTTTGATGTCATCTTTACAAGTGGGGGTGCCAGTGTGGGAGAGGCTGATTTTTTTGAACAAGCTCTGATTTTGGCAGGAGCTGAGATTTTGTTTCATGGGATCAATCTCAAACCTGGTCGCCCAATGCTAGTAGCAAAACTCAATCAAACCTATATTTTCTCTCTTCCAGGGAATCCCCTAAGCGGACTTCTAAATCTCATCACTCTAGCCATCCCCACTCTCTACAAACTCAGTGGCTCAACAGCCTACTCCCCTACTCCTACAAAAGCAAAAAACAAAACTTCTTTTGTACTCAAAAGTGGTAGAAGCAATATGATTTTGGGAAGTTTTGATGGAGAATACTTTGAGGCTTATAGGGGTGGAAAATACGGCTCAGGTGCGATTTTGCCTATCAAGGAAAGCAATGCGATTGCTATCTTTGATGAGTGTCACTCAAATGTTGAGGAAAATGAGATCATACAGATTTTGCCACTGCCTTTTTCTCTTAGTGAGAGCAAAGATTCTTATGAGTGGATCAATTTTTGGGATGAGTCCTTTGAAATAAAGAGTAAAATAACGATTTAGAAAAATCAATTTGTGAAGGAGAAATGATGAAAAAGTTTAAAATCGCTTTAGCCTTAGCAACAGCATTAACTTCAGTTCAAGCCCTTGAATTTGGCACAATGGGTAGCCAAGCTTTTGGTATGGGTGGCGTAGGTGTTGCAATCAAGCATTCTCCTTGGGGACTTTACTATAATCCTGCGCTAATGGCTGCTGATGATGGATTTAAGGTGGGATTGTATGTTGGATTCCAATCAAAGAGTGATAACTTCTTTGATCTTTTTGATATCAACAAAAACGACCCAAGCGCCTTGCTTCAATCAAAACTAGAAGAGCTTACAAAAAACAGCAGTATCAAGCTCACAAACCAAGACGGTGCAGTTATTCAGCTTCCTGATTTTGGAATCGGTGTTTTGGCTACAGGTGCATTTATCAATGCAGGTGCAAGTGGTTCTGCAAGATTAGAAAATGTAACTGCAAACAATCTTAAAGATGCAAAACTCACTACAGACTATTCAGTTTATACACTTCTTGAAATCCCTGTAGGCTATGCACTTGAGTTTGAAACAGTGGCAGGAGATTTTAGTATTGGTGTAACAGGAAAATATATGAATCTCTCTGCGACAAATGGAAGCTTTGCTATCCAAAACGGAACAAATGTCAGCGATGCTTTCAAAAATATGATGAAGTTTGATATCGGTGGTGGAGATTCAAACTTTGGTTTGGATTTGGGATTGAGCTATGAGATTGCAGACTGCTTCACAATGGGTGTTGTCGGAAAATACCTCAACTCTCCAACTTTCAATACAAAAAATGGAAGCTACACCATTGCTCCACAAGCTCGTGCTGGTGTCGCTCTTGATTTAGACTGGTTTATGCTTGGAATGGATGTCGATGCGACAGCCAACAAAGACCTTAGCAATGAAAATTTCAAAACTCAAATGATTGGACTAGGAACTGCGTTTGATTTTGAGTGGATCGCATTGCGTGGAGGTATCGCAACAGACTTACAACATACTGATGATATGATTTTCTCACTCGGTCTTGGTATTACATTCCTTGATATTGGTGTGCAGTTTGGTAAAAAAACAAGCCCACTTAATGGAATCCAAATGCCTGATTATTTTGCTCTCCAAGTGGGTGCAGGATTCTCATTCTAAATCCTCCTTCCCTCTTTTGAGGGATTTTCTTCTTTTTTTATAATTTATTCAAATTAATCCGATCATCATTTAAATCGCTTACACTCAAGAACTACAAATAATCAACCTCTTCCCCACAAAAAAACTTGAAATAACTTTATTTTTTCGGAATACTTGCAAAAATATAAGAAAGGACACTTTTTGTCCTTTGATTCAATATATCATCTTGTCCACATTTCAAAAACAAGGAGCAAAAAATGTTTCAATCATTGCAAAATCACCTACAACTCTCCCACGCCAAAGAGATGGGATACCACAATGAGGAGAAGTTCGCACAAGCACTCAATGCTTTCAAATCCAAAAACACGCTCATAGAGTGGTTTGATAGTCGTTTTTATGACTTGGTGCATTTCCCACAGAGCTTCTATCTCAAAGCCTCAGAAGTCTTAGGAATGGATGAGAGCAAGACAAGAGGGGAGATGGATGAGGCAACCAAACACATCGAGGATAGGGAAAACTATGGCAAAAATGTCTTTATCCATACACAAATCACGTTTGATGAGCTCAAAGCCAAAGGGGCTAATGTCTTTGCATTGATGGGAGCAAAGAATCAAAAAACTCTGCATATCCAAGATATTGAATGCTTTGTCTTAAAACCTCAAAAAGAAGTTCTAAAAATCTATGGGGAAATGATCCAAGAGCACTACAAAGCCAACAATGGAGAAATCCCACAGCTAGGCAAAATCTTGGGCTACTCTGTGAAAATTTGGGGCAAAGAGTTTCACTTCTCCCCACAAGGTGAAGTGGTAGAAAAGCTTGAGAGTGCAGAATCCCCTACCCTCAACTAAAAGATTCTAGGAGCAAAAATGAGGAAAATCTATCGCCCAAAGAAAAAATATCATCTCAAACAGCTCTGCCACAATCCAAAAATTCATCTAAGCGAGATTGACACCTCGCTCATCGTGGATATGTCTGGACTTTTTGAAGGGTTTGATGGGAGCAGTGAGGAGAAAAGTCGCAATTTTGATGGGATAGAAACTTGGGAGATGGACAATGTGTGTAACCTCTCAAATATGTTCTATGAAAGCAATTTCAATCACCCCATAGAATCTTGGAGCGTTGGCAATGCTAGGAATATGGCAGGGATGTTTTCTCACACCCCTTTCAACCAACCCCTCAACTCTTGGAATGTCAGCAGTGTAGAAAATATGTGCCACTTCTTTGCTTCCTCAGCTTTCAATCAGCCTCTGCACTCTTGGGATGTCAGCAGTGTGCGTGATATGTATGCGATGTTTAGAGGCTCTGAGTTTGATCAGTCTTTGAGCTCTTGGGATGTCAGTAGTGTAGAAAATATGGATGAGATGTTTGCCAATAGTAAGTTTAACCACTCTCTTGATTCTTGGAAACTCCTAGCAATGAGAGAAAAACCCAAAGATATGTTCCTAAACTCCGCTTTTCAAGGGAGTTTAGAGTTTTTCTCGACCATTACTCCAAAGCAATATCAAACCTGCTATCTTGAAAAGAAATGGAGTAAAAAACTCCATAGTCTTTTTTATAAAAATATGAAAAGGATTCTATAACCCTATTGCAAAATTCCCTTATTGGCAATCTTATCCCCTAAGCAATCCAGGGTCTTTCTAAACCCTCTATACAAAGTGCGGAAATGCTGATCCCATTGGGATGGGGGATTTAGCAATCCTCTTTCATTGATTTTCCAAAACCTCTCTTTTATCTTGGATATTGTGGCTGTTTTTTCATCTCCCCCACATTCTTTGTAATACTCAAGAATACTTTGCATTTTTGCTATCACAGCTTTTGCCTCTTGGCTTTTTTCACTTGGATTCCCAAGAGCCAAAAAACACTCTATCTCTCTATACAAAACAACATCTCTCCTAGACATCAATCCATATATCCAACAATCATTTTGAAACTCTTTTGCATTGTAATTCATTCCAAACTCCTCTTGATAGAATCTTTAAAGATTTTATCAAAATAGACTTTGTGAAATCAAGTCAAAATGAGGGGAAAATATCTTTGATTTTATTCTTTTAGAAACCCATACTCATAAATTTTTGGTTTTAGTTTTTTTGCCAAAGTATTGAGAGAATCAGCAAGCTCAGCCATAAGATCCTTGTAATGAGTATCTTTGGCTTGGTGTGTTTTATTCATTTCGCCTTTTGCATTTCTTCCTTGAAAAAATTCCTTGATATCATAAAAAGAAGCATTAACATTGTAGGGCTTGGTACTGAAATCTTGGGAATGATAATATGCAAATACTTTTCTTCCTGCATCAAATACCATTTTTGCTTCATAGCTAAAGTTCAATTTCTCACTTTTACCCTTATTTTCAAATAGAGAATCATGCCTTCCCTCAAGTTTTACTTTACCACCGATAAAACGAGTCATAAAATCACTTTCAAACGCACTCTTTGCTCCAATTTCTGATTCTGTAAATGGGATAAAGTGATTTGTTCCATTTTGACTTGAGATTTTATTTTGTCCGTGAAAGAGTGCAAAAGCCAAGCAATCACTTTGAAATTCTTTATCCTCTTCCCATAAAGAATTTGGAATATAAAATTGATCTCTATCATTTATCCAAGTTGCATCTATTGCGTGGCGGATTGCAAGATACATACTCATCGGAATAATATTTTGCTTAGTAATTCGTGTAAAAAGATGTTTTTTTATATCATTGTCTGTTAGCTTATTTGCAAAAAAGACACCTTGATTATTTTGGAAATCTGAACCAATCATTCTTAAAAATGCAAGGCTATCGTTATTTTTATCATAAAAATTTCTTAGCCACCTTACCATTGTATTTTGCTGTTCGCTTGAATCTGCATAAAAATTTTTAGATTCTAAATAACGATTTGTTTCATCAAATACCCCAAGTGTAACTTTTTCTATCTTGACTTTCTGTTTTGTGTCCCAAATCAAAAAACCAATAGGAAATCTACCATTGACATTATCAAAAGTATATGAGGGAGAAATAAAACCATTTAATAATTTAGCTTTAAAGATTTTTCTAAAAGTTTCTGATTGCTGTGCATTGATATATTTTAGCTTTGAAAAACTTGCCAAAATGCAACCACTAATCTCTTGGTAAATTCTCATAAAAAATTGAGCAAATAATTCTTTTCTTGCCCCACCCAATTCAGTCTGATATTTAATTGCCATTCTTGTGTCTGCCACTGCCTTTTTATTCTGTCCTGTTCCACTACGAGTAGAAGTTGTGCTTACCTCTGCATAGGGCGGGTTGATATAAATCACAAGCTTTTGCCTCTTTTTCTCATCTTTGAGAATCTCTTGCAAAGCTTTTGGGACTTTTGATTCTATAAGGACATTGCCCCTTTCATCAACTTTATCAAAAAACTCATCATTGAGAAAATCAAACTGAAAAATATGATTTTCAAAGAGATTTGCTCCCTTTTTGATTCTCTCTTTGATGACATCGACATCGGCTTGATCGAGGGTGGAGCAAAAAACATTTCTAGGGTTGGTTAGTCCTGCGAGGAGATTGCCCGTCCCTCCCGCACAATCCCACACATAATACTCCTCTTGCCAATCCTCTCCCAAAGCTTTGGCTAGGTATTCTTGGGATTTTTGCACCCAAATTTTGGGAGTGAAAAACGCCCCCTTGCGTTCTCTGACATCTTGAGCCACTAGCAAATCACGCCTTGCGATGATATAGTCCCAAAACTCCTCTCTTGGAGGGCGTTTATACACACTCCAAAACTCTTGATGAGCTTTTTGATTGTCTTTGAAGTTGGCGATTTCATTGCTTTGAGTGCCTAAGAGAGTGAGCTTTTTGTTAAATTCGTAATGTGAGCCCTTAAGGATTGTATAAAGTTTGTCTGTGATTGTGGAGTTTTGCTCTGAAAGTAAGTCTGCAAGATAGAAATCTGCATCGAGGATTCCCACCTGCTTGGCTCTATCCCAATCGATGTTAATAGTATCTTTGACTACCTCTACCCACTTGAAATACACGCTTACAAAGTTATTTTTGTCTATTTCGTATTGATTGATTTCATCGGTTGTGAGATTTTGGGCGATGAAGTTTTTGAGCTCATCGCTTTGCTTCTCATAGGAGAAAAGGATTTTTTCTTTTTCAAGTATGGGCTTGAGCTGAGCGAGGAGAAAGAGGAACTGAGGGGTTTTGTGATTGCTTGGCGTGACACTCCAATCAATGTCATTTTGATAAAACACCTCTTGGATACTTGCATAAGGCAGAAATGCAAATTTCTCTGCGTCAAATGCTCCTAGAAACTTTGGGGTTTGCTGTGTGTTGTATTTTTCTTTCTTTATTGTAAAAATAAGCTGAATAAATGATTCAAGAATACACGAATCTTGCCCTTTTTTGGCTTCAGCCCATAGGAGATTGACTTCGCCTAAGATTCCGAGATTTTGTGTGATCCAGAAGTCGATTTTGTCGCCAAAGTAGTTGAATTTCTTGAAATAAAGATCTTTTATCTTGCTTTTGAGTTTTTCTTCTGTGAGGGTAAGAAGCTCTTGCATTGAAATATCCTTGTGTTGAATTGAAAAATAATGATTATATCAATAGGGGTTTTGCAAAATCAAGTCAAAAAGAGAAAAATATCACTAGCACTCCACTTTTCTCTTCCACTCCCTCAGCTCCCTCTCTCTACTCTGCCAATCAGGCATTTTCTCACTCATCATTGCATAAAATTTCTTATCGTGGTTATAGTGGAAGAAATGGATCATCTCATGCAATGCCACATACTCAATCATCCTTCTTGGCATTTTGATCAGCGAGAGATTGAGATTGATATAGCCTTTTTTGGGGTTGAGAGAACCCCAGCGAGAAGTCATCTTTTTGATTGAGAGATGAGAGATTTTCACACCCATTTCCCTTTCCCACTCAGCCAAAACCTCCGCATAGACTTTATAGGCTTCAGCCTTTTGCCACTTCTGTATCGCTTCTTTGATATGCTCCTCACTCTTTGCCTCCACCTCTAGCATACCCTCTTGTAAGCTCACTTTTGCCCTAGCTGAGAGAGAAAAACAAATCTGCTTTTTCTCTCCTAGATGATAGATTGTCCCTCCATTTTTATAGCTCTCCTCACTTTTTTGTGGGATAGTGTTAAGTCTTGAGCGTATCCACTCCTCTCTTTTTCTCACAACGCTTTCTATCTCATCTACACTCACGCCATAAGGGGAGCTGATATGCAGATGAGTGGGGGATTTGATCCTCAAGATGATGTTTTTGATATTTTTGTATTCAAGTGTGATTTTGGTTTCAGGTAGAAAGAAAAGGTTTTGAATCTCTTTTACTCTTTTTGCCCTCCTACTCTTGCCCCCTCCACCCCCTAGCCACTCCCAAAACCCCAAATCCCCCTACTCCATTTCAAGATGAAGCAAAGTCATCTCTTCACCATCAAGGATTTTTACCTCACTGCTTTGGCATTTTTGGCATTGCACAAGATGTTGATCTACCTCACTCACTGCTCCACACTCTTTGCACTCCAGCACCAAAGGTTGCACGACATACTCTATTTTGGCATCCTCTAGCACACTGCCGACCTTAAAGGTTTCTAACGCCCTTTGAAATAGTCCTAGCTCGATTCCGCTAAGGATTCCCACTTTTACCTTTGCTTCTAGCACCCTTTGACACTCATTTTCTCGCACATAATCCCCACAAAGCTCGATGAAGGATTGCACCACTGAATACTCATGCATTAGCAAATCCTTGGCAATATCTCACCGCTTGGCATATCCAAAAATCTCTTTGTCCCATAGCTTGAGCAAAGCACCACTTTCCCCTCATACTCTTTATCCACTTTGCCTATGGCTCTTGCTTCCACGCTCAAAGGATTGCAATGCAGAAGCTCTAGCACTCTCTCTGTCTCACTTTGTGGCACTGCCATGACAAATGTCCCCTCATTAGCTAACGCATACGCCTCAAGTCCCAAGAACTCGCAGATTCCTTGCACTTCACTTGAGATAGGGATGTTTTCTTCTTCAAGCTGAATGCAAACTTTTGAAGCCTTCGCCCACTCATTTAGCACAGCAGAAAGCCCCCCTCTTGTGGCATCTCTAAGGGCTTTGATTTTCACTCCGCTCTTAAACACACTCTCAAGCACT
This sequence comes from Candidatus Helicobacter avistercoris, assembly GCA_019115525.1. GTDB lineage: Bacteria > Campylobacterota > Campylobacteria > Campylobacterales > Helicobacteraceae > Helicobacter_G > Helicobacter_G avistercoris. The sequence goes on from DXDJ01000004.1 coordinate 35,628, forward strand.
TGCCACAAAGACGCACAATCCGAGCTTAGAGATGAAACTAGCTCGATCCCCTCTCTTTGGGCGAAAATACTTGCTCCATGTTTTCCGATACTATTGGATACGATGATGACATCGCCATCGCTCAGATTGTTTGCTGAGATTCCCTCATAGATGACTTCCCCAATCCCTGCGGTGTTGATATACACGCCATCAGCTTGTCCTTTGGCGACGACTTTTGTATCTCCTGTGATGATTTTCACACCATTTTTTTCACACTCTTTTGCCATAGAAGTAGCGATTTGCTCTAGTTTTTCCACCTCAAAGCCCTCTTCGATGATAAAAGAAGCACTCAAATACTTTGGCTTTGCTCCCATCATTACCAAATCATTGCAAGTCCCACAAATGCTAAGCTTTCCGATATCTCCACCATTGAAAAACAGCGGAGAGATTGTAAAAGAATCTGTGCTAAATGCAAGTTTTCCGCTTGCTTCAAAGACTGAAGCATCATTGCTCTGCTCTAAGATTTCATTTTTAAAATGCTTGTAGAAAATCCTCTCAATCAAAGCATTGTTCTCACTTGCACCATTCCCGCAAGCAAGAGTAATTTTCTCAAACTTCATCTCTCTCTCCTAAAGTAAATTTCCATATCTAAAGTAAGCATTACAAACCCCCTCACCGCTTACCATACAGCTTCCAATAGGTGAAGTGGGTGTGCAAGCCTTGCCAAAGAGTTTGCACTCTGTAGGTTTTGCACTTCCACAAATGATTTTTGGACAGATACACCCCTTAGGCTCTGGCACTTTCTCTTTTGGCAAAATATCTGCATGTATCACTTCTGCATCATACTCTTTGAACTCATCTTTGAGCTTAAGTGCAGAGTGAGGGATCTCTCCAATCCCTCTCCACTCAAAGCTCTCTCTGCTCTCAAAAAATCTTTTCATTTTTTCTTGAGCTAAGACATTGCCCTCAGGTGTTACAGAGCGAGTGTATTGATTTTCTAGCTTTGCCTCACCCTTTTGCACTTGAGAGAGGATCATTGATAATCCCTCTAGCACATCCACAGGCTCAAATCCAGCTACAACTGTTGGGCGAGAAAAATCTCTGGGAAACTCTTCATAAATCTTGCTTCCAGTAATCACTGAAACATGCGAGGGAGCGATGAAAGCATCGATTTGCACCTCAGGGATATTGAGAACTGCTCTCATTGGTGGTGGGACTAAAACATGGTTGATATGGAAATAAATATTTTTTATCCCCTCTTCTATCACTCGCTCTAGGAGTGCTGAAGTCATTGGCGTTGTAGTTTCAAAACCAATAGCAAAATAGACGATTTTTTTGTTTGGGTTCTCTTTTGCAATCTTGACGAGATCCAGTGGGCTATACACAAATCTCACATCCGCACCATTGGCTCTCTCTTGAGCTAGTGAGCCACTTGAGCTTGGCACCCTGATCATATCTCCTAGTGTTGCTAAAATCACATCTTTTTGCTTTGCGAGTGCTATGGCGTGATTGATGCGTGATTTGCTCATCACACACACAGGACAACCTGGCCCATGGATAAACTCAAAAACCTCGCTAACAAGCTGATTGATCCCATACTTCATAATACTATGGGTATGCCCTCCACACACTTCCATAACGCGGATTTTTTTATCCAAACCTTTGGCTTGCGCTTTGATTTTCTCACTCCAAGCCAAGATACTTTTTGGATCTCTAAAGCCTTGATACAAATCTTTTAGACTAAGCATTCTCTTCCTCTTGCATAGAATCTACGATTTGTTTATACAGCTCTAGGGATTCTAGGGCGTGTTCTTTGGAGATTTTATTCATCGCATAGCCAATATGGATAAGCACATAATCCCCTACTTCAATCTCTTCTTGCAAAATATCTAAGCTCACTTCTCGCTGAGTTCCCATAGTATCAACGATGCAAGTTTTTTCTTTTTTATTGATTGACACCACTTGTGATGGGATAGATAGACACATTATTTTCTCCTCTTTGAATTGATCCAAGCAATTAGCTCATCAAACCCCTCACCGCTTTTGCTTGAGAGTTTGATCATCTCTACTTTTGGATTGAGTTTTTTGGCTCTTTGCAATACCAAATCTGGCTCAAAGTCAAAATACTCAATCAAATCACACTTGCTCACAAGCACCAAATCCGCTTCTTTGAACATTACGGGATATTTCTCAACCTTATCATCCCCCTCAGTTACGGAGAGCAAAACAATATTGTAATGTGTGCCCACATCATAGCTTGCAGGGCAAACAAGGTTTCCAATATTTTCTACAAAGCACACATCAATTCCCTCAAAGCTCATTTGTGAGAGTGCATTAGAAATCATAAACGCATCCAAATGACATGCACTACCTGTTTGGATCTGAACAGCCTCAATGCCTTTATTTCTTAGCTTATTGGCATCATTCTCGGTTTCCAAATCTCCCTCTACAACATTAAAAGCAAAGGGTTTTTTAAGTGCAAGTTGCTCCAAAGTTGTAGTCTTGCCACTACCAGGAGAACTCATAAGGTTTAGCCCTAAAATCCCTTTGCTATCGAAAAATTCACGGATCTTCATCGCTTCCTTGTCATTCTTACTCAAAACTTTCTCTACCAAATCAAGTGATTTTTTAAGTTGCGGATTATTCTGCATTTTTACTCCTTCAAAAGATAATACATTTGCCCTAGAGAGAGGCTATTGTCATTGGGTGGAATCTTGTTGCCAATATAGCAAGTTTTTCCACTTTTTCTTAACTTTTCCAAAACTTTTGCACTCAAAATATTATTACAAAATACTCCTCCACAAAGTATGATTTTATGTTTGCTCTGCATTCCTAGAGTGCAGATGACTTCAACCAAAGTGTTGATAAACTTTGAGGCGATTTCTTGCTTTGATTGTTTTTTGTAGTCTTTTAGAATGCTTAAGAAATCTAGCTCTATCTCATTTTTTGTGATAGCAAAACCATAGTGATCATAGCCCTCAGCATAGAGATTTTGAAGCCATACCCCACTCTCCCCCTCATAGCTTTGCACTTCCAATCCACACATAAAAGCCACCATATCAAACAATCTCCCCACACTTGAAGTGAGTGGTGAGTTGAGGGATTTTTGGTGCATTTGATAAAGCGTGGCGATCTCTTGAGGAGTTTTGTTGCACTCTAGCTTTTGCACTTCTTCTAAAGGGAAATAATCAAAGGCTATGGAGAGGAAGTTTCTTGCAATATCTTTGGTTGCCACCTCACCTCCTAAAAGCTTAAAATACCTAAAATGTGCCACTCTCTCAAACCTTTCTTTGTTTGCCTCTAGCACCTCTCCTCCCCAAATCGCTCCATCTTCTCCATATCCAGTCCCATCAAAGCAAAAGCTTAAAATCTTCTCACTTATCCCATATTCAAAGCACACACTCAGAGTATGAGCGAAATGGTGCTGGAGCTGGACTAGCTCTGCTCCCATCTCTTCTGCCAAATCCTTGGCAATTTTACTGCTCTCATAATTTGGATGCAAATCACAGGCAATTTGTTCAAACTTTTTGATCCCGTAGAGTTCTTGAAATTTTTTGATTGAAGCTCTAAAGCGTGAAATGCTTTCAAGATTGTCCAAATCCCCAATATAAGGGGAGAGAATCACCATATCCTCAAATGCAATACTAAAATTTGCCTTTTGATTACCTCCAAGAGAGAGGAGCGGATTTTGTAGTTTGTAGGGCAGTCTAAAACTGCTAGGTGCGTATCCTCGAGCATTTCTTAGCACTATCTCTTCTTGAGTGCTTAAAACTTGCACTATCGAATCTTCTATTGGATTGTTAATCTCTCTTTGATGAGAGAGTGAAAGCGTGGTGATATAGGCAAGCTTGCTTAAATCTTCTCTTTTGTAGATGATTGGCTCACCCTTTGGATTGGCAGAGGTTACAACAAGAGGAGAGTACAAAAAAGAAAACAAAAGCTCATAAATTGGCGTATAGGGAAGCATAACCCCATAAGTTTGAAGATTTGGGGCAATGCCTTTTAGATATTGCTTTGCTTTGAGTAAAACAATGGGGGCTTTGGGAGAGAGCAGAATTTCTTCTTCTTTGGGGGTGAGAAAAGCAATCTCTCTTACCTGCTCTAGATTTTTGCACATCAGAGCAAAAGGTTTGCTTGGACGATTTTTTAGCTCTCTTAGCTTTTGGATTGTTTTCTCATTGCTTGCATCACAAACCAAATGAAATCCTCCAATCCCTTCAATCAACAAAATCTCACCCTCTCTGAGACTCAAAGCCATATCTTTGAAAATCTCTACACAATCAGCCACAACCTCTCCCCTCCAATATATCTTAGGCGAACACGCTGGACAAGATATAGGCTGAGCATGAAAAAAACGACTGCGTGGGTTGGTGTATTGCTCCTTGCATTTCTCACACATCTCAAACTCAGCCATAGAGGTGCGTTCTCTATCATAAGGCAGAGCTTTGATCACGCTGTATCGTGGGCCACAATTTGTGCAGTTTATCAGTGGATAAAAGTAGCGAGGATTATCTTTTGCAAAAAGCTCTTTTCTGCAATTCTCACAGATTCCAAGCTCAAGGACTGGGGGGATGAGATAGTGATTTGCCTCCTCGCTTTGTAAGATCTCAAATCCCTCATAAGGCTGACTGTTAATTTTGGAGTAGTCTATCTTTTGGATTTGAGCGACTTTTGGGGCTTTTTGAGGTAGGGTTCTTAAAAACTCTTCACACCTCTCTCCTTGAACAAGCACTTCAACTCCTAAGGAATTGTTTTTGACATAGCCACAGAGATTGAGAGAATGAGCAAGATTACTAACAAAGGGGCGAAATCCAACGCCTTGGATGATTCCTTGGATTTGGATTTTGAGAGTTTTCATCTGTTATAAAGAAGTGGGAATTTTTTGTTGCGATAGATTGGAGTTTGGCGATTGTTGAAGTAAAAAAAGTCGCCTATCATTTTGCTAGAGAAAAAATCTCCACACACACAAATCCCCTCAATCTCCACTAGATTTCTTAGAGCTAAATAGAGCTTTGAGGGCAAGTGCGTAAAGCTCTCAACATATCCTAGTGCGATCACTTCATTCTCTACTCCTGCCATCTTAAAACTCATTCCACAAGCAATGCACTTAGCAAGATTAAACTTCTGCAAGATCACAGAATCTTTTTCAAATACATAATCAATGCTCACGCCTCTTTTATCAAGATTTCTTCGAGCAATTTCAAAAGGATTTTCTCCAAGATCCAAAACAACCTTAGCTATCTCCCAAACCCCATAAATTCCTTGAGGAAATGTCTCAAAGCTAACATTCTTGCTCAAAGCTTTGGGGTAAGTCTTTGAAAAATTCTCAATCAAGCGTTGAGAATTTTCATCCAAAGCCTTAATCTCTTCAAGCAAAGCAAACAAATCCTTAGGAAGTGCAAAACTCATCACTTCATTAAACCATTGTGTTTGAGAGTTATAAAGAGAGATCTTATCCCCACCCTCAAAAGAAAAATAAAAATTCAAAACATTTTTTTGTTCCAAATCATTCTCGGCAATAATCGTGGATAAAAAAGCTTTATCAGGACTATGCATGGAGTTGAATTTTTCTATCAGTTTTTCAGGAGTGGTATGTGTGTGCAAAAGTGCAAAATGCTCATTTTCATACACAACAATCTCATCACACTCTTGAATTATCTCTTCTAAAATATATCTCCTCTCCCCCTCTGTTGCACCATAAACAAAACTCACCCCCCTGTTTTTAAGAATCTCAAAAAGATCATAGAGGATCTTATCTTGTGCTAATGATACTTTTACAATCTCCTCACTCTCCCCATATCCCTTCACCCTAACAATAGGACGCTCATAACTTGCAAGAGCTTTTAATTCTTTGTGTGTAGGAGTGCAAACCTCCAAAATCCTATGCACATCTAGCACATAGATTCTCTGGCTAGGTGTAAGGCTTAGGATATGTTCTCCACTTGGCACTCTAACAGCAATGCTCTTGCCCATCAACAAATCATTTGCAATTTGCTCTAATATCGCTTGAGGGATGTGAGTGATTTCTTGAAGACAAACCCCACATCTATCCTCTTTGCTCTCAAGACACTCTGGGCAAAAATGTGCCGTGGGTTTAATAGGTGTGATTTGCATCATTTGCGGGAAGTCTTGAGTTTCAAAACTTCTTGAATCAATTTCATCAAGATAAATGCTCTGAGGGATTTTGACTGAAAGCGCTTCAACAATTTTTTCCAATCTCTCCACTTCATCACACTCAATCCAAAGTCGCAAATCCCCTTCTTCCTTTTGAAAAATAGTGTATTTGAGATGATCAAATTGCTTGAGGATGTTTTGCAAAAAAAAGCCAAGAGTCTCCCCAAAACCTCGATGTTCAAAACTTAATTCAAAGATCATTTTGTTTCATATCTCTCTTAAATGAAATTCTTGCAATCTCTTGAATACTCACAGAAGGATTTTCTATAATCTGACATTTTGGATCAAGCTCTAAGATATAGTTTTTAAGCACTTTCTCCATCGTATCAACAGCATTTTTCATTTCATTTGAAAGCTCAAATGTCGAATCAGATTCTATTCTTGTAGGGATCACTCCAATAATCTTAATTGAAGGTATATCTCCATGAGTTCGCATCATCTCCATTGTTTGCAGTGTTTCAACCTCATGAGCACTACCCTGCCAGCTAATTTGCTTGGGCATATTCTCAAAATCAAAGAAAAAAACATCTCCAAACTTGCCATCTTCACTCTCAATACAGTCAACTAAAATCACTTTGTCATATTCCACAATAATAGGGATAAGTAGGTGGGCCAAAGTCCCACCATCGATAATAGTAATGGTATTCCCCTCTGAGGGAGAAAAAGTGTATTTCTCATCAATATAGTGGGCAAAATGTGCCCCAATCCCTTCATCTCCGAAGAGAATATTTCCAATTCCTAAAATCAAAATCTTCAAGAGTGTGCCTTTTTATAGCTATTTTTATAAAGGTATTTCATTGATGCCATATAGATATGAATTGGCAAGAAAATGAGGAATACCCAAGTAAGCATATGGTGAATCCATCTTACATTTGCAATCCCACCCATCAAGCTCTCAATAGGTCTAAAAAGTGGATACACAACACTCATCATCCCATTGTGATAGCAGTGCATAAAAAGCACAAAACCAGTGATAATAATCCCATAAAGGGCGATATACACACCAAGATAAGCTACAAATTGCAATGGATTATAAAGCCCATTGTCTTTGACTTTTCCACCCAAAGTAAGATAGAAAATGATTCTTGAAGTCCATTGTTTTGCACTCAAGACATCTGCAAAAGATCTTCTCTCAATCTCAGCTCCCTTGCTAAAAAAGAAAAGATAAGTCTTAAATAGTGTTGCACCTAAGAGAATCATTCCTAGCAATACATGCCAAAATCTCATTTCAGCTTGCAAAAAATTTACAGGTGCTGTGAGATTGGCATCAGGCATAATAAATGGTTGAGCGATATAAAAACCGCTCACCACCAAAACAACCATACAGATAAATCTAATCCAATGCGTTACCCAAAAAGATAAGGGCAAATCGTGATGACCTTTCATTTGTTTCTCCTTTTTAAGGAATTAGGCAAGGTATTTTGGATCGATTTTGTATTCGCCCAATTTATTGCCTTTAGTATCCATTACATGCACCGCACAAGCAATACAAGGATCATAGCTGTGGATATTTCTAATGATCTCTAGTGGCTTAGTGATATTCTCAAGCTTCATACCAATGAGGTTAGCCTCATAAGGTCCTTTTTGTCCTTTTGCATCAATCGGTCCTGCATTCCAAGTTGAAGGAACAACTGCTTGATAGTTTTCTACTACACCATTTTTGATTCTTACCCAGTGGCTAAGCATACCTCTTGGCACCTCTCCAATGTAGCGTCCTTTGTATTCTTTTTTAGCATCGATTGATACAGGAGTATAAGTGCTCTCATCTTTTTTGAGGTTTTCAATCAAAGAGTTGAATGTTTCCATTCCATGCTCTGCGATGAGTTTAGTTTGAAGCATTCTTGCTGCTGTTCTTCCTAGAGTGGTGAAAAGAACTGTTGCAGGGACTCCTGCTTCTTTGAGGAAGTCATCAACAACTTTTTTGATTCTCTTATTACCTTGAGCGTATCCTACAAGCATACAAGCCAATGGTCCAACTTCAAATGGTTTAGAATCATATCGTGGAGATTTAATCCAGCTGTATTTTCCTTTCTCATTGATGCTTGGTGTTTCAACACTCTTGCCCTCACCATTGATTGTTTGCTTAGCAACAAATCCTGTGTAGTTTGGATCAGTTTGCCCATCGTATGGGTGAAGTGGCTTATCTTCTTTATACCAAGAGTGAGTACACTCTTCCATGATCAAGCTCTCATCAATCTCAAATGCTTTTGTAAGATCTTTATTGAGAATATAACCAGCATTGAAGAGATTTTCAGTTGCATTAAGTGCGATTCCATCTCCTGCAATGAAGTTTGGCACAGATACAGTTTGAGTTACACTCGCCTCTGCTCCAAACATCTTAGCAGCCATCAACACATCAGGATAGTAAGCTCTCTCAATAAATTCTTTTACATGCTCAAAGCGAGTTTTCCACTCAGCAAGACGGCTAGGATCTAGCAAATCTCTCACACAAGTTACGCCACCAACGACAAGACTTTGTGGGTGTGGTTGCTTACCACCAAGGATAGCCATAAGTTTTGCACCATCTCTTTGAACCTCAATACATTTAAGATAGTGAGAGAGTGCAATAAGATTTTGCTCAGGAGTTAGGCGATAAGTTTTATTACCCCAATAACCATTTGCAAAGATTCCAAGCTGTCCGCCATCAACCATTTTTTGAACTTTCTCTTGAGCAAGTCTTAGATCAGTTTCACCTGCTGCATAAGGATTTTTGCTGTATTTGTAAGCTTCTTGCTCAGCTTTTTTTGGATCAGCTTTAAGTGCAGAGATGACATCCACCCAATCAAGTCCATGCAAAAGATAGAAGTGAACGATATGATCCTGCAAGAAAAGTGCTTGAGCAATCATAGATCTTACATATCTAGCATTAAGTGGGATTGTTACACCCAAAGCATTCTCAACTGCTTCAACTCCAGCTCGATAGTGAGAAGAGGTGCAAACACCGCAGATTCTTTGAACAATCAAGCCTACATCTCTAGGATCTCTTCCCTTAACAATCACTTCAAGTCCTCTCCAAAGTGTTGAAGAAGAAAAAGCGTTTTTAATCACATTGTTTTCATCAACTTCAACCTCAACTCTTAAGTGTCCTTCAATTCTTGTAATTGGATCGATTACTACTCTTTTATTAGCCATTTTTACTCTCCTTTAGTATTTGCATCTTTAATTTTCATAATTGTTGCATGTGCAGCAATTCCAATCGCAGTCGCACTCAAAACCCCAATACCAATCTTATCGGCTGTTGCATCTGCACCATTTCCACCAAATACGCTTTGGAATTTGCGATCAGCAAGAGGTTTTTCATAAGGCGCCATTGTATCCCAGAAGTTTGGTTCGCTACAACCAATACATCCATGTCCTGCTTGGATTGGCCAAGAAACACCGCTATTGAATTTACTTACAGAACAATTATTGAAAGTATAAGGTCCTTTGCACCCTACTTTGTAAAGACAATATCCCTTTTTTGCACCCTCATCACCAAAGCTCTCTACAAATTCACCTGCATCAAATCTTCCTCTTCTCTCACACATATCATGGATTCTTTGTCCATAAGCCCAAGTAGGACGATTGAATGCATCAAGCACAGGGAGATTTCCAAAAAGAACAAAATACATCAAAGTTCCTACGATATTTCTCTCACTTGGAGGACATCCTGGCACATTGATCACTGTTTTGTTGCTTACAGCACTCAAAGCTTTTGCGTTGGTTGGATTTGGATAAGCTGCTTGCACACCTCCAAAACTTGAACATGTTCCAATAGCAAATACAGCCGCACTCTTAGCAATTACTTCTTTTGCAAGTTCTTTTCCTGTTTTTGCCTCAGGTCCGATTGTCAAAAACTTCCCATCATTTCCAAATGGGATTCCACCCTCAACCATAAGGATATACTTCCCTGCATATCTCTTCATTGCCTGATGCAAAGATAGCTCTGCTTGCCACCCAGAAGGTGCCATCAAAGTTTCGTGATACTCTAGAGAGATATAATCAAAAATCAAAGCATCAATACTTGGAAACTCTGATCGTGTCAAACTCTCACTACATCCTGTACATTCCGCCATATTGAGCCAAATCACAGGCAATCTATCACTAAGCTCAGCTGCTTTTGCAACAAGAGGAGTATATGCTGGAGAGAGGGCAAGCATTGCTGTCATGCTCCCAGCCCATTTCATAAAATCTCTTCTTGTAATCCCCTTTTCTTCAAGCATTGAAGCAATCGAGGAACCCTCTTTCATTGCAGGCATTTTTTCAAGTTGTTCTAAACGCCTTTGCAATTTCTGCATTTCTTTATTTCCCATATTATTTCCTCCTAAAAAGTATTGACTAAAAAGCCCATACGATTGATTTTAGTGGAAAATTTTTTGAATTATCATTTTTGGTATGTATTTAATAATCTTTTTTACAAAAATGTGTAGAATAGTAACTATTTTATTAACAAAATTCTTTTACGTAGAGATAAAATCATCGCTGGTGAAACAGAAAGCTCATCCACTCCAAGCCCAATTAGCTCTTCACAAACCTTTAAATCGCCAGCAAGTTCTCCACAAACACCAATCCAGCAATTGTTTTGATGTCCAGCATCAACAACCATTTTGATAAGTTTGAAAATTGCAGGATGATAAGGATTTGCAAATCGCTCGAGTTTAGGGTTTTGTCGATCAAGTGCTAGAGTGTATTGGGTAAGATCGTTGGTTCCAATACTAAAAAAATCTACTTCTTTTGCCAAATCTTGTGCAATCAGTGCAGAAGCCGGAGTTTCTATCATTACTCCAAGCTCAAGATTTTCATCATACTCAAGCCCTTGCTCCTTTAGCTCATTTTGCACTTCTTGAAGGATCGTCTTGATCTCTTGCACTTCCCAAAGAGAGGTAATCATAGGAAACATTACAGCAAGTTTGCCATACACACTTGCCTTGCATAATGCTCTAAGCTGGGTTTTGAAAATTTCTTTTCTATCAAGACAGATTCGGATTGCACGATAGCCAAGTGCTGGGTTTTCTTCAAAATCCAAATCAAAATAATCAATCTTCTTATCCGCACCAATATCAAGAGTTCTTATCACCACCTTTTTACCCCCCATAAGCTCCAAGACTTCTTTGTAAGCCTCAAATTGCTCATCCTCGCTAGGATAAGTATTTTTCTGCAAATACAAAAACTCACTTCTAAAAAGCCCTATGCCCTCAGCATCATTTTGCAAAGCACTCTTTGCATCTTCAAGATTTCCAATATTGGCATAAAGCATAATTTTTTTGCCACTTTGAGTGAGAGTGGGTTTGCCAATGTAGGCTTGAAGCTCTTCTTGCTCTTTTGCTTTTCTTTCTTGAATCTCTGTGAATTCTTTTAGTAACTGCTCACTTGGATTGACATAGAGCTTCCCACTCTCGCTATCCAAAATTGCGACTTCTCCATCAACACTCTCATCATAATGCATTTGGATACATGCTGGAATCCCCATCGTTCTAGCCAGAATTGCTGTGTGAGAATTGTTTGAGCCATAGCGAGTAACAAGTGCTAGGAAGCAAGAACGATCAAGTTGAAGAGTTTGACTGGGAGAAAGATCATCAGCCAAAATGATGCTAGGTTCTTTAATCTCTCTCTCAACCACACCACTTAAGATTTTTAAAACTCGATTGCTAATATCTAGGATATCTGCACTTCGCTCTTTCATATACTCATCATCCATTTGGGCAAAAAGAGTTGAGAAATACTCTCTTGCCTCAAGGAGAGCATGAGATGCGCTCTGACCTTGAGCAATCTTCTCTTCAATAAACTCATTGTAGTCAAGATCCTCAAGCATCATTGCATGCACTTCAAAGATCATTGCCTCTTCTTCGCCAATCTCTTTTAGAGCTTTTTGATGAAGTGCATTGATTTCTTCTATCGCTTTTGCTTTGGAATTTTGAAATCTTTCAAGTTCTTCTGCGGGGGTAAGGACATCTTGGTTTTGCTCTTGAGGTAAATTCTCCTTCACTAGAGCAATCTTGCCAATTGCAATCCCACCAACAACGCACTTTCCTTGATAGACTTTCATTCTCACTCCTATAAATTTTCTTTCAAAAACTCTACCAACGCCTCATAAGCACTGCTCTCATCCTCACCTTCAATAATGAAGTCAAGCTCTTCTCCACTTTTGGCTCCCAAACTCATTACAGCCAAGATTCTCTTCGCATCTGCTTGCTTACCTTTGTTGCTAAGTGTGATTTTTGAGCTAAACTCTCCTGCTTTTTTTACTAGCACTCCAGCAGGTCGTGCGTGAATCCCTTGAGGATCCTTGATAATATGCTTAATCTCTTTCATTTATTTCTCCTTTTTCCAAATTCCTAAAATTACTGCACCCACGATACTTCCTATCACCAAAGAGAGGCAGTAGTAAAGCACATTTTGCACCACTGGGAAAACAAAAATCCCACCATGAGGTGCCATAAGCCCGCATCCAAAAAACATAGACAATCCCCCTGCAATCCCTGAGCCAATCATACAAGATCCAAGCACTCTGAGTGGATCGCTTGCAGCAAATGGGATCGCTCCCTCAGTGATGAATGAAAGTCCCATTACATAGTTTGTAACCCCACTCTTCTGCTCTGCAGGAGTAAATTTGCTTTTGAAAAATGTTGTTGCAAGAGCGATGACAAGTGGAGGCACCATTCCTCCAATCATCACCGCAGCCATCACATCGTAATTTCCTGAAGCAATAGAGGCTACACCAAAAACATAAGCTGCCTTATTGATTGGCCCACCCAAATCTGTTGCCATCATCACACCAAGCAAGATTCCAAGCAAGACTTTCCACTCTCCATTCATGGAGTTCAATCCCTCATTTACAAAAGTATTGATCGCACCCACTGGTGGCTCGACAACATAAGTCATCACAAGCGCAACGCCTAAGATTCCAAGCAGCGGATAAAGCAAAATTGGCTTCATCCCATCTAGACTTTGAGGCAAAGAAGTCAATGCTCTCTTAAGTCCTAGCACAATATAGCCTGCCAAAAATCCTGCCAAAATCGCTCCCAAAAATCCAGAACTTCCAGCCTTAGCAATCGCTCCACCCACAAATCCCACAACCAATGCTGGACGATCAGCAATACTCATTGCAATAAATCCTGAAAGAATTGGAAGCATAAAGCTAAATGCCATCCCTCCAATCCCCATAAAGAATTTTGCAATCTCGCTATTGCTTCCAAATGCTTTTTTTACCCCATCACTTGCATTAAGCAAATCTACATAATAGCCATCAATCAAAAAAGAAAGTGCGATTAAAAGCCCGCCACCCACAACAAAAGGAAGCATATAAGAAACGCCATTCATTAGATGCTTATAAAGTGAGTGTCCCAAAGAAACTTTGGCCTCCTCTTCTTCTCTAAGCTCTTGAAAGTCTTGTGCTCCTTGATAGATGGGCGCATTTTGAGCCTCATTGATAAGCTCTTGAGGTCTAGAGATTCCCTCTGCCACTTTGACAAAAAGCACTCTTTTGCCTTTAAATCTCTCTAGTGGTACTTGAGTATCAGCAGCGATAATGACACACTCAGCATTTGCAATATCTTCGCTGCTTAGCTCGTTTTTTGCACCACTTGAGCCTCGTGTTTCTACTTTGATCACTACTCCCATCTCTTGAGCTTTGCTCTCTAGGGCTTGAGCTGCCATATAAGTGTGAGCAATCCCTGTTGGACACGCAGTAACTGCCAAAACTTTTGCATTCTCAACCTGCTTTTTTTCACTCTTTTGCACACCTTGAGCCTCATCAATGATTTGAGAAAACTCCTCTGCACTTTTGGCTTTGAGAAGATTGGCTACAAAATCTCCTTGCATAAGCAAAGTAGAAAGCTGACTTAAAATTTCCAAATGTGCTTCATTTTTACCCTCAGGTGCAGCGATCATAAAAAGTAATCTAACTTTTTCACCATCTAGAGAATCAAACTCCACTCCATCAGGAAAAACCATCGCACTCAAAGTTGCACTCTTTACACTTGAGCTTTTAGCATGCGGGATTGCAATCCCCTCACCAATCCCTGTGCTTCCTTCTTCTTCTCGTTTTAGCACTGCTTGCATATAGCTTTGAGAATCTAAGAGATTCCCACTTTTGCTCATTAGCTCAACACCTTGAGCAATCGCCTCGCTTTTGGTATCTGCTTTTGCATTTAAACAAATGCATTCTGCTTGTAGCAAGTCAGTGATTTTATTCATTTTTCCTCCTTAAGTTGATTGAGTAGATCCTCAACTTTATCTAAAGTTCCAAATCCTCTAGAATACGCACTTGCACTCCCACTTGCCACTGAGTAATAAAACGCCTCTTTGAGATTTTGATTTTTGATAAACCCTGCAATAAATCCTGCCACCATACTATCTCCTGCCCCCACAGAATTGACAAGCTCCCCCTTTGGGACACTAAGACTATATACTTCACCATCTTCTCCCAAAAAGACTGCACCATCTCCTCCTAGAGATACCAAAATATTTCTTGCTCCCATTTCTTGAAGCTTTTTGCAATCACCCAATATCTCATCAAGAGAGTAAATTTTGTGATGAAAAATTGCCTCAAGTTCGGATTTGTTGGGCTTAATCAAAAAGGGGCGATAAGGAAGTGCCAATGTCAAAGCTTCTCCAGTCGTATCAAGGGCAACAAGTGCGTGAGAGCATTGTTTCATAGCCTGAGCATAAAAATTCTTAGGCATTCCTTGGGCAAGTGAGCCAGAGAGAATGAGAATATCCTCTCTGCTTACTCCCTCAAGCAAGTGGAGCAAGGTTTCAATCTCATCTTGAGTAGGGATTGCTCCATTGGCGTTGATTTCACTCTCTTCTTTGGAATGAATCTTAACATTGATACGCGTATAGCCATTTTTCAAAAAAACAAAACGGGAGTTGATATTGGCTTTTTCCAATTGTCTTGAGATCTCCTCTCCGCTAAAACCTGCCAAAAATCCTAAAGCTTGATTGGGGATTTCAAGATTGTTGAGCATGATAGAAACATTGATCCCCTTTCCTCCTACAACCAAGCTTTCACTTTTTGAGCGATTGGTTTCCCCTAGCAAAAAAGCATCAAGTTCAAGATAATAATCCAATGCAGGATTGAGAGTTAGTGTATAGACCACAACAACTGCCTTACTTTAAAATCAAAACTCTGAATTCTAATCAAAAAAACCATAAAAACCCCTTAAAAAGCTTTTTTGTCTTTGAGTTTTGCCTCAATTCTATCAAGACGCTGACTCATTCCTGCTGTTGCATCAATTTGATTGAGTAAAACATAGAGTGTAAAAAGTGCAATAAAAAAACTCAATAGCAAACAAACAATTGATATTTTCAATATCTTTTTTGGCAAATCTTCCATTTTATTCTCCTGCAATTATTGAAGTGGCTTGAAGCAAATTTTCTCTCCACATACTATCAAAGGGATTAATTTCGATAAGTTTGAGATTGGGCTTGGATACAAGATGTAAAACTTGTTTTTTTAGGTTAAAGGGAGTGATCAAAACAAAACTTAACTTCTCTTCTTTAAAGATCTTTAGTTCTTGAGGATTGGATATATCTAAAGCTTGAAGAGAAAAATCTTTAGCATAATCTTCCCAAGTGTTTTGGAAAACACCAAAGCTCTTTTTTGCATTAGGTAGAGCAAATTTTGTTTTAATCTGATTTTCAAGCTCTTTTAATTCTTTTAAAAAAGCTTCTAAATTTTCTTTATAAATTTTTGCATTTTTAATATCAATCGCTCTTAAAACATAGGTAATCTTTTTGGCATATTTTTTTGCACTGGACAAAGAGAGCCAAGAGTAGCAAATTTTTTCTTTGCAATGAGGTGAGGAGAGATCAAGGATGCGCAAACTAGGATTTGCATTTGCAAAACGTTTAATCCATTTCCGCTCAAAAGGGATTCCAATCGCAATATAAGCATTGAGATTTTTAATCATTTTGACTTGTTCAATACTTGGCTCATATAATCGTGGATTACGTGATTGAGGAACGATTGTTACAACCTCTACAAACTCTCCTCCAATTTTTTTAAGAAAGTATTCTTCTACTGCAATACTCACGCCGACTTTGACTTTAAAATTATCCTCCACTGCCAATAAGAAGATACATAGAGTAAAAAATACAAAAAGCTTTTTCACTGCTTTTCTTCTCCAATATCTCTCATAAGGGTATATAAATCATTCACAAGTAGCACTCTCTCTCCTAGGGTCTTTCCTCTTCCCCAAATCCCATTATATTCATTGGCTGGCTGGAGCGTTGTGATTACAACTCCACCCAAACGATACTCTTCCTTCCCCCAAATATCTCCTGCTTGAACACTCCACGCACTATGAGCTACAATCGCTCTTCCTTTTTTATCTCTCCCCAAATAAAGCATAATATGCCCTTTAAGATACAAAACACTTCCAAAAGGCGTGGCATTGGAAAATAAAACTTTTTCTTTTTGAGATGATATTAGAGTATCAAGCTTGATCTGCCGAGTTCCTAAGTTTCCTTGTGCATAGGAATTGCGTGGCAAATATAGAGCAAAATTGGAGAAAATATCTCTAATAAAGGCTGAGCAATCTCTCTCCTCATACATCCCTCCCCATCCATACTGGCGTCCAATGAGAGCATTGATATATTCTGCTACTTTTTTTTGTGAAAAAATTACAGGGAAAGAATCAAAGGCTTGAGGATCAATGCGTGTTTTCTCAATCCTGAGTTTTCCATCACTTTGTCGCTTAAAAATCCAAATCTTGTCTTTATCTGCGAGTGCAAAAAGTTTTCCAATCCTAGCTTGGGTTATATAATCCCCTCTCCAATCTGTGATGATCATTTCATCATTTTTAGGCATCACAAAGTCTTTGATGGATGCAAGCTCTTTGGCTTGTTTTGCAGTTACGAAAGCCAAATGACTTACATCAACCCAGCCATAAACAAACTCTGTTTGAATGTGTGCAAATCGTTTGCTTTTATCAAAATGTGTCACCAAAACTGGGGTGCCATAAAAAATCATTGAGTTTTGCCAACGATCAAAAGGAAAGCCTGTTGGTTTTGAGAATCTAGGATGGACACTTGGCACAGCCCTTACATCGCTATCTTTTATCACAATTGCCATTTGAGCACTGCTAGGATAAAGGGGGATTTGCATATCTTGTAAAATCTTTTGTGTCATTTTTGGATCAAGGGGTTTTAGATTTTCTCCATATCCTAGATTTTTTTCTAGAGAACTTTTGATCCAAAAAACTTCAGCAACGTTTGGATTGGGTGTCATTCCTAAAAATGGAGCAAAAAATTTTTTTAGATAATTCTCTTTGAGATTACGCATTTCTTCACTGCTAAGGCGTGAAACTTTTTTTTGAGGCAGATACTCCAGCGCATCCTGAGACATCAAAAGATCCGCGATAGGTTTCTTTTTTTCTTGTGAATTATTTGAGCAACCCCAAAAAAACAAACAAATCAAAAAGAGATTAATAAAATTTCTCATACCCTTCCTTAGAAAATCCAAACTCCAAAATATCTTGATCGATCAAAATAGGACGCTTGATCAAAGTTGGATTCTCGCTCATCAAAGCAATCAGTTCATTTTCATTCATTTTTTGGATATCAGGACTCATGGCACGATAGGTGATTCCTTTTTTGTTCAAAACTTTATCCATTCCTTTTTGTTTCACCCACTCTGCAATCATTTTTGTGCTAGGAGGATTTTTTTTGTAATCAACAAAATTATATTCAATATGACGACTATTTAAAAACACCAATACTTTTTTCACACTTTGACAATTCTTAATGCCCCAAACTTCAACCATTTTCCGATCCTTAAAGTGTTTTTAGCAAATTTACAGTGCATTCTTTAATCATTGCATACACTCGCTCAAATCCTTCCATCCCTACATAATAGTAAGGATCGGGCACATCCTCTCCATCAAAACCAAAATCTCCTAGCTTTTTGATCTTTTCTCTCTCAAATCCAAGAGAGAGTAAATCTTGAAAATTTTGAGAATCCATACACACAATTAAGTCAAAATCATTATCCTTTGGATAGCGTATTGGCCGACTTACAATCCCCTCCAAAGAAACTCCATATTTTTTAGCCACAGCCAAACTTCCCTTGCATGGCCTCTCTCCTTGATGATAGCCACTAAGTCCTGCAGAATCAAAAGAATGGCTTCTATCCAAATCTCTTGCAATTCCCTCAGCCAAAGGCGAACGGCAAATATTACCTAAGCAAACAAAAAGAATGCGTTTGCTCACAGAGCTTCCTTAATAGATTGCACAAGTTTGGGAATACTTAGCCCCAAACTCTCTTCAATCAAAGCTGTTTTTCCATGAGGAATAAACTCATCTTGGATTTCAAAAGTTTTTAGCTCTACTCCCCCTATCCCCTCTTGTGCAATAAACTCCAGCAATGCACTTCCTACCCCTCCAAGCCTATAACTATCACTAAAGACAAAAACCTTAGAGTATTGCTTGAAAAGTTTTTTCAACCCCTCACGATCTAAGGGCTTAATAAACCTCAAATCCACAACACCTACTTCTATCCCCTCTTTTTGCAATTCCTCTGCAACCCTATATGCTCTTCCCACACCATTTCCATAACCAATCAAAACCCCCCTCTCCCCCTCTCTTAAAACTTCAAGTTTTCCAAGTTCAAAATCCCTAGCCTCAACCTCCCCCTCATTCATGACAAATTCTCCTCTAGGGTAGCGAAAGGCACTAGGAGAATCACAATGAGAATAAGCAAACTTCACAGCCTTTCTCAAGGTTACCAAATCTCGTGGGGCAAAAAGGATCATATTTGGAATACTTCTAAGATAAGCAATATCCAAAAGTCCTTGATGAGTTTCTCCATCTTCTCCCACTATTCCAGCTCGATCAATTGCAAATCTTACAGGAGAGCTCATAATCCCTACATCATGCACAATGCTATCATAGGCTCTTTGCAAAAATGTCGAATAGATTGCCACAAAGGGTTTAAATCCCTTTTGAGCAAGTGCAGAGCAAGAAGTAACTCCATGAGCTTCAGCTATGGCCACATCCCAAAAGCGTTGCGGATATGCTTCCATAAGTGCATTCATCCCTGTTCCACTAGGCATTGCAGCAGTAATCCCCACAACACTCTCATCTGTACTTGCAAGCTCTTTGAGTGTTTCTCCAAAAATCTGAGTGGGTGAGATTGAGGAGCTTTTTTTTAGACTTTCTCCACTTTGCAAATCAAAAGGAGAAACTCCATGCCATTTTTCAAACTGCCCCTCTGCAATTTTATATCCTTTGCCTTTTGTCGTTTGAGCATGAATAAGCACTGGAGCTTTCATCTCTTTTGCTTTTTTGAGAGTAGAGATAATTTCTTCAAGATTATGTCCATCAATAGGGCCAATATAATTCAATCCCAATTCTTCAAACAAAATCCCAGGAGTAATGAGCTTAAAAGATTCTTCAAACTTTCTTGCCATATAAGTTGCACTATCAGGCATCTTTTTGAGAATCTTTTTTATCCCACCTTTTACTCCTTGACAAAAGGGTGAAGCAATGGCTTGAGAAAGATAGCGAGAGATCGCACCAATGGGTTTGCTAATACTCATTTCATTGTCATTAAGAATGATAATCATTGGGTATTTTCTCTCCCCTAGTTCATTGAGTGCCTCATACACTAGACCAGAGCTCATTGCCCCATCACCGATCAAAACCACAGGAAGAGTATCTTGCTTTTGCAATGAAAAAGCCTTGGCTACCCCTACTCCAGCAGAAATAGCGGTAGAACTATGCCCAGCAATAAAAAAATCCGAAGAAGATTCTTTGGGGTTGGGGAATCCGCTTAATCCGCCAAAACTTCTTAGACTTTCAAACTCTTCCCAGCGTCCAGTAAGGAGTTTGTGAGCGTAAGCTTGATGTCCTACATCAAAAATAAAAGGATTGCTAAGATGATCAAAAACTTGATGCATCCCCACGATCAAATCCACAGCTCCTAGTGCAGAGCTAAGATGTCCTCCATTGCGAGACACAACATCCAAAATCCTCTCTCTTAGAGCTTGAGCGATATTTGCGAGTTCTGAGAAATTTTCATTTCCTCTCACTTCTTCATATCCAAAACCCATCAAAGACCTTTTTCTTCTAAAATATTGCGTTTGAGATTTTTATATCTTGAGAGGATAGTTCCATCAAAATTTCCCTTTGGACTTGAGATGACTACTCCCCCTCGTGAAATTAGCGTATCTGCCTCAAAATGGATTTTTTGAATCTGCGGAAGCTTTTCTTGTAGATAAGGCAAATCTAGTGGATTTGCCTTAAGGACAATCTCATTGCTATCTGCAATAGGAGCAAGAAGCTCCTTTGCGATCTCACAAGCAATCTTGGCACTCTCTTCTTGCACTTCCTTAACTATCACTTCCTTTGCCAAATCCAATGCAATTGCACTCAACTCACCCTCTAAATTTTTGACACTCTCATAAGATTGGTTTAGAGCTTCATTGAGATTTTGGATTGCAAGAACAAGGGCTTGTTTTTGACTTTCAATCTGGGATTGTAGCTCTTCTCGGGCTTTTTTCTCCCCTTCTAAGACTCCCTGCTCATAAGCACCTTTTTTGCTCTCTTCAAGCAAAGCTTGAGAATCTCCACTATGCATGGCTTGAATTTGTGATTGCAAAGCCTCAAGAGTGCTTTCTAATTTTTTATTACCTTGCAAAATTTCTGCAAGTGTTTCTTGAAAAGCTACAAGATCACTGTCTGCAACTGAGGGTATCTCTGCACTTGGAGTGTATATCCCGCTCTCCTCTATAGAAGGGGCAATCTGTGCTTCCAAAGCTTTGTCCATACTTCTAAACTCATATTTTTTTATCGTATGCTTTTCGTGATCGGTTTGTGTGATGAAATTATTGTCCATTATTCAACTACCTCGTCTCCATCTCCAATTTGAATGAGTCCTTGCTCGGCTAGAGCTTGAACCATCTCTGCGATTTTTCTTTGTGCAGCTTCAACATCTTTGAGTTTTACAGCACCCAAGAATTGCATCTCTTCAATAAACTGCTCTGCAGCTCTTTGAGACATATTGGATGTGAATTTTTCTTTGAGCTCATCTGTTGAAGTCTTAAGAGCAAGAGTGAGATCTTTTTTATCCACAACCTTAAGAATCTCTCGGATTGCTGTATTATCAAGATTGATAATATCATTGAATGTAAACATCATTTCTTTGATCACGCTTGCCAAAGATTTATCCACTTTTTCAATGTGTTCAATCGTAGTAACTGCAGCTTTTTGACCCAATTTATTAAAGATTTCAGCAACAGTTCTTGGACCACCAGCCTCGATTTTATAGCTTGTAAGAGCCTCAAGCCTACTCTCAAGAACCGTTGAAACTCTTTTAACGATATTTGGAGAAATATCTCCTAGATTTGCCATTCTAATTGCGATTTCAGCCTTAACATCATCAGGAAAATAAGAGAGTGTTTGAGCTGCACTTCCTGCCTCCATGTGAGCCAAAATCAAAGCCACAGTTTGAGGATGTTCATTGATGATGAAGTTTGCAAGTTGCTGAGGTTTGACTTTTGCAAGATAACTAAAGTTTTGAGAAGTTTGCATCGTCTTGCTGAGTTTGTCAATAATTCTTTTTGCTTCATCATGTCCCAAAGCCTTTGTAAGTATCTCTCTTGCATAATCAAAACCACCAGTGCTAATGTATTGATTGCTTTGTAGGATTGCATAAAACTCTTCTAGCACAGCTGCACCCACAGCCCTATCCGTTCCATTCATAAGGGCAATATGCCGAGTTACTTCAGTTACTGCTTCAGTATCAAGATAATGCAAAATATCACTTGTTATATCTTCTCCCATTTGCAAAAGTAAAATTGCAATTTTTTCAGACATTGAGAGATCATCAAATTGTGCTTTTTGTCGTGCTGTAAGATTGGATGCCATGGCTTACTCCTTATCCTTCATCTTTTTCTTGTTTTTGCATTCCGCCCTCAAGTCCTAGTTCATCACTGATAAGGCGTTGGAAGAGAGCTGCAATCTCTTGAGGCTTCTCAGAAATCATATCTCTCATTCTCTCTACTAAGACATCATATTTAATATCATCTTCATTGAGCAGATTCTCTCCGCCAAGTTGTTCCTCAATTCTTTTTCTTGTTTCACTTAGCTTGCTATCTGTCCCCTTAACTTCATCATCACCAAGAGCAGAGCCAATATCTGTATCTTCATCTTCTTGATTTGAGAGCATTCTCTCCACAAATGGAGTGATGACTTTTTTGTAAAACACATAAGCAATCAAAAGCACAATGAGATATTTTAAGATTGGGATAAATGGATTTGTGTATTTCTTGATATCACCCACAATACTATCCCATTTATCTTTGGGTTTAAAGACTTGTGTCGCACTATTAAGCTCAAAATTACTTACAGAAATTTCATCACCCCTCTCTTTGTCAAACCCCACAGCTTGGCGTGCAAGTGCATTGATCTTGTCCATACTTTCTTGCGAGAGTGGGAAGTATTTTAGTTTCTCAACCCCACCTTCCTCAACTTGCTCATAGCTTCCATCAACAACAACAGCAACGCTCAAACGCTTCAAAACTCCAAACTCCCCTTTAATCTCGCTAACAGTTTTGCCTACTTCATAGTTTGTTGTGTTTGTAGATTTTTCATATTTTTCTCCCCCTTGAGAATCAAGTCCTTGCACCGGACCTATGTTGCTTACAACACCTGGCACACCGCCTACTTCTTTGGGTCTAAGTCCCTCACGCTTTTCTTCTAGACTCTGTTCGCTTCGCACGACATTGTTGGGATCAAAGCTCTCTTGAGTGCTTTTGGTTTGACGAAAATCAAATTCAGCCGTTACCTTGGCTACAACACGATCTTTTCCTCCTACAATTGGAGAAAGGATGTTGATGATCTTTTCTTCAAGAGTTTTTTCGTAATTATTTTTGTATTTCATCTGCATATTGATGATTTTGGCGAGTTCTCTTGAGGTAGCCTCTTCGGTGTTTTCCCCCAATGTCTCTCCATTCTCATCAACAATCTTTACATTTTCTGGAGTTAGTTTAGTCACTGCGGCTGATACAAGATTTTTAATCCCCAAAACCTGCGTAGGAGAGAGAACCATATTTTCTTTGATTTTGACAACAACAGAAGCTGTTGGTGGCGTAGCCTTGCTCACAAAGACACTATCTTTTGGTAGGGCAATATGCACTTGTGCCTCTTCAATAGGAGTAAGAGATTGGATCGTTCGTGCAAGCTCTCCCTCTGTGGCTCTTAAGAATTTAATCTTTTGATCAAAATCTGTCGCCCCAAAATCTTTTGTATCAAAGATTTCAAACCCAATCTTAGAGCTTTTTGGCAATCCCTTACTAGCCAATGCGATTCTTTGCTCATACACCTGAGCCTTTGGAACCAAAATCGTGTCTTCTTTTGGCAATTCATAAGGAATGTTGTTTTGCTGGAGATGTTGAACAATCAAGGCACTATCACTTGGATCAACCCCCTCAAAAAGCACCGCATAGCCAGCAGTTGTATCCGCTCCTTTGTTAGTAGAAAACACAATCAAATAAGCCAAAAATGCAACAACAGCAAAAATACTTCCTAGGATAACGATTTTTTGCTTCTTGTTAATCTTGTCGTAAAAGTCTCTAATTTGCTTAATTAACGCCCCTATATCCAATACAAAACCCTTTTCAAATAATATACAAGCTAAAAAATGTTTATTTTATCCAAAAAACCTCTAGTGATATGAAAAATTCAGCTTTGCTATAATATGTTCTAAATGATTTTCACCTTGAAGGATGTTTAGATGAATTTTGATCATATTTTTAGAGAATACGATATTCGAGGGATTTTCCAGCAAGATCTCAATCAAGAAATCGTCTATAAAATCGGCTACACTCTAGCTAGTGTGCTAAAAAGCAGGGGGGAAGAGAGTATCAATATCGGCTATGATGCACGCACCCACTCTCCTATCCTCTTCTCTTGGCTCAAAGATGGACTACAAGCTCAAGGAATCAAAGTCTATAATATGGGGCTTATCCCTACACCTGTGGCATATTTCTCCATATTTTGCGGAAATTATGCCAATAGCTCAGTGATGATTACAGGTTCGCACAATCCTGCACAATACAATGGCTTTAAAATCACTCTAGCCAAAGAGCCTTTCTATGGCAAAGATATTCAAGCCCTAAAAGAGCAAATCTACTCTTTGCAAGTCTCTCATACCCCCCAAAATCAAGAAGTGCAAAATATCGATGTCTTAAGCCAATACATTGCCTATCTCACAGAGCATTTCTCATCTCTAAAAAACTTCCCCTACCCTATCGCTGTTGATTGCGGAAATGGTGTAGCAGGAGTAGCACTAGAACCGATCTTAAAAAATCTCAATATCACCTACACCCCTCTTTTTGTCGATCCTGATGGCACTTTCCCCAATCATCACCCAGATCCAAGTGAAGAAAAAAATCTCCAAGATGTCAAAAGAGTTATGAGAGAGCAAAACATTCCTATTGCTCTAGCCTTTGATGGAGATGCTGATAGAATCGCACTTCTTAGTAGTAATCACAGCTACAAAGGCGATGAGCTTGCCATCCTCTTTGCAAGAGCCATTGCAAAAGAAATTGCACCCAAAAAACCTATCATCATCGGAGAAGTTAAATGCTCTGCTGTAATGTATGATGAGTGCAATAAGATTGGAAGCTCTGTGATGTATAAAACTGGACATAGCAATCTCAAAGTTAAGCTCAAAGAACTTAATGCCTCACTGGCAGCAGAAATGAGTGGGCATATCTTCTTCAATGATCGCTATTTTGGCTATGATGATGCTATTTATGCAGGACTTAGAGCACTAGAGTTATTTTTGCACTCAAGTATAGAAGAAATTGAAAACTCCATTCTCTCTTTGCCAAAGGTGTATTCCACAGATGAAGAGAAAATCCCTACTGATGAAGCACTCAAGTTTGCTCTTATCTCAAAACTTCAAAATTCCCTCAGCAATCCACCAGCGACTTTCCCCAAAATCCTAGATGTGATTAGTATTGATGGAGTAAGGATTATTTTTGAGAAAGGTTGGGGGTTGGTTAGAGCAAGCAATACAACTCCTGTGCTTGTTACAAGATTTGAAGCTCAAAGCCAAGAGCTTCTAGAGCTATACAAGAAAGAGACTTTAGCTTTGCTAGATTCTCTAAAATAAAGAGGGATTACCCCTCAATCTTTGAAAGTATCTTCTCCCCAAAGCTAAATCTAGCTCCGATATTGATAAGATAGACCTGCATAAAGCGAGGCATTTACTCCCTTTCCTTGAGTAAATTGTTTAAAGTCGTAACCCACCGTAGTTCCCACTCTTGCTCTTAGCATCATCAAAGACTTTGCTTTGGCATCAAGATAAAAATCTCCTGCGACTTGAGTGAGATCAGAATCTGAGTAATACCCAAAGGAGAGTTCAGCTTGAGGAGCGATACTCCACTCTTTGTTTCCTCCAAGAGAGAAGACATAACCCTCTTCTTCAGAGAGCTGGAAGGCATAGTTATTGACATTTAGACTTTCACTTACTCCATTGTTTGTAAGATTGAAATCACTCATCAAATAAGAATTTAGCAATGCTATCGCTATATAGCCCACGTCCAAAGTCATTGCTAAGCTGTCCATTGAAAATTCTTCCCCACGCTCCTTGAGAGTAGGGATTGTTTCTTAGATCCCCCATTCTTTTGTTTAGTGAGTTGAAGTTTGCAATGAATAGATCATAGTTAAGTGCAAAGACCGAGGAGGTTACTTCTTGAGTAACAGGGGCAACTCCTACATCTTGAGCAGATTTGAGGAAGTAGGTGGTGTAGGTGTTGTTATTAGGATTAGAATCAATGATTCCTTGATCGTTTGTAAAAACTTTTTCAAAGGAGGTTTCCACAGAGTTAAATCCTATGGTTACACTTGTAGGATTGAGCTCAACTTTGGAATCTTTTGCAACTGAGGCAATGGCGATATTACCCTCAGTTTTTACATCTCCACCCTTGTATGAGAGAGAGGAGAGGTTTGCATACTTTATTTCTAGCAAATACCATTGCACTAAGCTACTTCTATATCAAAGGAACGCAAAAAAGCATTATGGCTGAGATGCCTGCACTTACTCCATCTCAAGCTCCATCTGCACCAACAGCACCAACTATCCCAACACAAAAGGCTAAATAATGTTAAATGAAATTTATAATCAAACCAAAACCTCAATGACAAAAACAATCGATTCTCTAAAGCGTGATTTCTCAACCCTTAGAAGCGGAAAGGTTTCTATCTCGATTTTGGATAACATCAGAGTAGATTACTATGGCACACCTACACCACTCAATCAAGTCGGTTCTGTGATTGCCACGGATGCAACAACAATCGTGGTAACTCCATGGGAAAAAACACTTCTTAAAGAAATTGAAAAATCAATCCAAGAGGCGAATATCGGTGTCAATCCTAACAATGATGGAGAAGTGATCAAACTCTTTTTCCCTCCAATGACTCAAGAGCAAAGAAAAGAAGTTGCAAAAGAAGCCAAAGCTATGGGTGAGAAAGCAAAAGTAGGCATTAGAAATGTTCGTCAAGATATCAATAATGCAATCAAAAAACTAGAAAAAGACAAAAAAATCACCGAGGACATCAGTAAAAAAGGGCAGGATGAAATCCAAAAATACACCGATGAATTTGTCAAAAAAATTGATGAAATGGTTAAAGCCAAAGAAGAAGAGGTAATGAAAATCTAAAAGGAGAAACAATGGATATCAAAAAATACTACACTGACTGCAATGCCTTGCTTGAAGGGCATTTTCTCCTCAGTAGTGGGAATCACTCTCCCTACTATCTCCAATCTGCAAAAGTTTTAGAAAATCCAAAAATCGCCCAAGAGCTTGCGGAAGCTTTGGCAAAACAGATTAAAGATTATGGGTTAGAGGTTGATTGTGTTTGCTCTCCTGCTCTTGGAGGGATTCTGGCAGGATATGAACTTGCTAGAGCCTTAGGTGTGAGATTTATTTTCACTGAGAGAGTTGAGGGGAAAATGACACTTAGAAGGGGATTTGAAGTTTTCAAAGGAGAGAGAGTTTTTGTCTGTGAGGATATCATCACCACTGGTGGAAGTGCTTTAGAATCTGCTTCTTGCGTGGAGGCTTTGGGGGCTAGTATTGTAGGCTTTGGAGGACTAGCTAATCGAGGATTTTGTAAGCGTGTAGGCTCAAGCCTTGAAGCCAAACCTGAGGGCAAACTACCTTCAAATATTCCCCTGTTTGCACTAGAAGACTTTGTGTTTGATATTTATGCAGCAGAGAGCTGTCCGCTATGCAAAGAGGGAAAAACTCCTGCAATAAAACCGGGGAGTCGAGGAAACTAATGGGGAAAAAGCACAAAACCCCTACCCCCTCCAAACAAAAAAACCAAAAATCTCAAAACTATTTTTTCTTGCGATTTAAAGCTTTTGTGATTGATCTCTTTATGATTTACACCCCAATTCTTTATATCGTAACCTATTTCATCTTAGGGAGCAAGGAGGCTCTATGGGCAAATCAAGGGGCAGTTCTATCTTGCTGGGCGTTGTATGGAGGGATTGATTCACTTCTTTGCTCTACTCTCTCTCAAACTCCGGGGATGAGGGCTCAAGAGCTAATCTTAGTCGACAAAGAAGGGCAAAAAGTAGGATTTTTTAGGTGTTTTATTCGATTTTTCTCTTGGCTTGTGAGTTTGGGGCTTGTATTTGGATTCGTATTTCCGTTTTTTAGAAAAGACAAAATGAGTTTTCAAGATTGGTTGTGCCAAACAAAAATAGAGAAAAAAACTCAGTGATTTAAGGGCATTTTTGCCCTCTTTTTTTGCTTCTTTTTGAAATTTAAGATAGAATTATGCGTTTATCAAAATTTTAGTGAGGTTAAGAAATGGAAGGAAGAGTTTTTACCTTTGCTGGTTTAATCAATCACAATCACGATTTTATTATTGGTTTTTACACAATTGTTGTTGCACTTCTTGTGGTGATATTTGCTAGACTTGCAACAAATAATATGAAAATCATTCCCACTGGGATTCAAAATGTATATGAGTTTTTGCTTAGCGGGATTTTAGATGTTGCAAGCGATGTTGTTAGTCGTGAAGTTGCAATCAAATATCTCCCTCTTGCTGGAACAATCGCTCTTTTTGTCTTTTTTTCCAATGCTATTGGGATTATCCCTGGATTTGAATCTCCCACTTCAAGTTGGAGCTTTACTCTTGTTTTGGCTTTAGTCGTGTTTTTTTACTATCACTATGAAGGAATTAAAGCAAAAGGTGTTGTGCATTATTTTGCACATTTTATGGGGCCAATGAAAGCTCTAGCTCCTTTAATGCTTCCGATCGAGATTATCTCACACATTTCAAGGATTATCTCTCTTTCTTTCCGTCTATTTGGAAATATTAAGGGAGATGATATGTTCTTGCTTGTAATGCTTATGCTTGCTCCATGGGTTGCACCACTCCCAGCTTTTGCAATCCTCACACTTATGGCATTCCTACAAGCATTTGTTTTTATGATTCTTACTTATGTTTATATTGCTGGAGCAATTATGGATGAGGAGCATTAAGCTCACTCTTCCAATCTTCCAAAACTTCATTAATCTCACAAATACTCAGATGACTTTGAAACCCATATATCTCTTTTCTTTGCATATAGAGCTTTTCAAAATCTTTGCTCAAAGGACGCTTTTCCCTCTCTAGTGCTGTTAGTCTTACCCTGATCAATTCTAATGGAGTATCAAGATAATATACTCTACCTAATTGCTTTATATTGTTTTGTAAAACAAATCCTCCCCCGCAATCAATAATATGAGTTTGTTTCAAATCCAAAATTGCATCAAAAGCTTTTTGTTCCCAAAGTCTAAATTCACTTTCACCATATAGGTCAAAAATATCAGAGATACTTTTTTGTACCTGTTGAGTAATCCACATATCAGTGGAAAAAATGGGGAGATTCAAGGATTGGGAGAGAAGAGAGGCAAGAGTGCTTTTCCCACTTGCCATAAATCCAATAAGCACGAGATGCTTCATTTTAAAATGATGATATACCCTTTTTCATCTTGCTCGATATTGTAGCCATATTGCCCATCAAGAGTGAGAGTTACACGATAAAAATCTTGGTGTGTTCCCAAAGAGATATTGCTAAAAAATCTTCCTTTAAGATTGAGATTTTGATTGACAATTTTCTCTGTTCTTTTCAAATCGATAATGATTCTAAAAGGCTTAGGCAGAACAAAATTTTGCAAGATTTTATAAGGAGAATAGATTTTGATCACTTTACCTGTAACAATAAATTCAAAATCTCCCATTGTATAGCTTATGGGTTTTTTTTCTTCCAAAACACTTTTATCCCCTATTTGAGAAATAGTGATTGGATAATGCCAGTCTATATCTCGATCGATTTTTATACTTTTCTCATCAATAGAACCATCTATTTTTTGGTAGATAAACTTGATTTCTTTTAGAACTCTTGTTGTTGTAGGAAGTTCTATATCAAGACTTTCTAGAGGTTGGCTTACTTCACCCTCAACACTCTGCGGACTTTTTTTGGGTGTGAGTTTTAATTCAAATGGATCTTCTCTTGCAGATAGCAAACACAAAATCAAAGCACTTATACAAACTACTCTTTTCATCATCTCTCCTCTTTGGTTGGCTCCAATCCCTTAAGTTCAAAAATAATCTTTTGCAATTCCACATTTTTGTTTTCAAGATCGCTTACTTCTTTTTGAAGTGTCCTCTTTTCGTTTTTTAAACCCTTATAAACCTCATAAGAGTTTGTCCCCCACAAAATCGTAAAAATGTAATACAAAAGGAATCCCAAACAAACCACACCTACTAAAATATATAGATGCTTTTTTGAGAATCTCTCCTCATTTTGAGAAAAAACTTCTTCTAGCTCCTCTCGCATTTATCCAAAAATCTTCCATCCCAGATATTCTCCCCCCCTAAGCTCTTGCTCAATTTGCAATAATCGATTGTATTTTGCCATTCTCTCACTTCTAGCAGTTGAGCCAGTTTTGATCTCTCCAGTATTGAGTGCCACGGCAAAATCAGCAATAAATGTATCTTCACTCTCTCCGCTTCTGTGACTCATTACGCTACGATAGCAGTGATGAAGTGCGAGTCGAATGGCTTTCATAGTCTGCGAGATTGTTCCAATTTGATTGGGCTTAATCAAAATTGCATTCCCTATTCCCCTGCTAATCCCTTCTTGCAAAATCTTATGGTTTGTTACAAACAAATCATCTCCCACAAGCTGTACTTTTTTACCCAATCGCTCAGTAAGTAATTGCCACCCTTGCCAATCATCCTCACTCAACCCATCTTCAATTGAAACAATAGGATACTTTGCAATCAATTTTTCATAATATTCCACAAGCTCTTGAGAGCTTAGCACTCTTCCCTCACCTTCTAGATGATAGAGTCCATCTTCTCTTACAAGCTCACTACTTGCAACATCTAGAGCAATAGCGATTTGATCCCCTGCTTTGTATCCTGATTTTTCAATCGCTTGCAAAATGACTTCAATTGGCTCTTGATTGTTTATAAAATTTGGAGCAAACCCTCCCTCATCACCAATAGCTGTAATCTCTCCTCTATCATTGAGAATCTTTTTGAGATTTTGATACACCTCAGCAGAGGCTCTGAGTGCTTCTGAGAAGCTATCAAAGCCTAGTGGCATAATCATATATTCTTGAAAATCCACATTATTATCTGCATGGCTTCCACCATTGATGATATTGAGCATTGGCACAGGCAAAATACTTGCATTTGCCCCACCCAAATAGCGATAAAGTGGAAGATGTAATGATCTAGCACATGCACGCGAAAAAGCCATACTCACTCCCAAAGTTGCATTGGCTCCAAGATGTGAGAAATTGGCTGTCCCATCAAGCTCCTCAAGCAATGAATCAACCTTTCCTTGATCATAAGCTTCAAGTCCTAAAAGATTGTTTTTGATGATTGTATTGACATTTTCACACGCTTTTAATACCCCCTTGCCAAGATAGCGATCCTTATCTTGATCACGCAGTTCTAGTGCCTCTCTCTTTCCAGTGCTTGCACCACTTGGGACAATCGCTTCCCCCAAACTTCCATCATCAAGCAAAACTTCAGTTCTAAGAGTAGGATTCCCTCGACTATCTAAAACTTCAAACGCTTTAATATCTGCTATCTTTGGCATTTTTTCTCCTTATTTACAGATCATCTGGCTCATCAGGCAAAGGCATAATCTCTTCTTGAACACCGATTTGTTCTTTGATCTTTGCCACTATCTCCTCACGCACTTCTTTGTTTTCTTTGAGGAAAAGCTTTGCGTTTTCTCTCCCCTGCCCTAGCTTTGTCGCTCCATAACTAAGCCACGCACCGCTTTTGTCAATAATATCAAGCTTCACGCCATAATCAATGATCTCTCCCTCATAAGAAATCCCCTCTCCAAACATAATATCAAACTCTGCCTCTCTAAAAGGTGGAGCTACTTTGTTTTTGACCACTTTGGCTTTTGCTCGATTTCCGATTTGTTGCTCATTTTGTTTGAGTGTAGCAATCCGGCGGATATCGATTCTCACACTTGCATAAAACTTTAGAGCATTACCACCTGTTGTTGTCTCAGGGCTTCCATACCCCATCATTCCGATCTTCATTCTAATTTGATTGATGAAAATGAGTGTTGTATTCATTTTGTGAAGCACACCAGTAATTTTTCGCAATGCATGACTCATAAGCCTTGCTTGAAGTCCCACATGCTGATCGCCCATATCCCCCTCTATCTCAGCCTTTGGCGTGAGAGCTGCCACTGAGTCAATGACTACCAAATCCACAGCCCCACTGCGTGTCAAGGTTTCCAAAATCTCCAATGCCTGCTCTCCGTTGTCTGGTTGAGAAACTAAAAGGTTTTCAGTATCCACACCGAGCTTCTTTGCATAATACACATCAAGTGCGTGTTCTGCGTCGATAAATGCACAGATCCCACCATTTTTTTGACACTCGGCAATGATTTGCAAACTCAAAGTCGTCTTACCCGAACTCTCAGGGCCATAAATCTCAATAATCCTTCCCTTTGGAATCCCACCAATCCCTAGAGCCATATCAAGCCCTAAAGATCCAGTAGAAATGGCATCAATTTTTTCGATTTGCTTATCACCCAAACGCACCAAAGCCCCTTTACCAAAGGCTTTATCAACTTGCTTGAGTGCTAATTCAATGGCTTTTTTCTTTTGTTCATCAATACTCATTTAACCCTCTTTGCTTCAAAATTGTATTTTTGTTAATTCTATCTTAGAGTCCCTGTAATTTTTTGCACTTTTAGATAAAATCTCACTAAATATCTCAATCTCAATCACCTAGGTTTAAAGATGAAAAAAATTATAGTTGCTCACAGCCCTGATGCTGATGATTTGTTTATGTATTATGCGATTGTTTTTGGCTGGGTTACTCCCCCTACTCGTTTTGAAAACATTGCACTTGATATCCAAACACTCAATCGCTTAGCACTACAAAAAACCTATCCTATCACTGCCATTTCTTTCGCTCTCTATCCACTCATTGCTCAAGATTATGCATTGCTTAAAACGGGGGTGAGCTTTGGAGAAGGATATGGACCCAAACTTGTGAAGAAAAGAGGTGCAAAGCTAAAGAGAAATTTCAAGGTTGCTCTAAGTGGAGAACATACTAGCAATGCTCTACTTTTTCGCATTTATTATCCTCAAGCAAGGATTGTTTATAAAAACTTCTTAGAGATTGAAAAAGCCGTGCTAGATGGAGAAGTGGATGCTGGAGTGCTAATCCACGAATCTATTTTAAACTTCGATGAGAGTTTGGAGGTAGAAGCCCATCTATGGGATATTTGGTGTGAACTTGCCAAAGATGAATTGCCCCTGCCTCTTGGAGGGATGGCACTCTCTCGCTCAATCCCACTCACTCAAGCTATCAAATATGAGCAAACCCTAATTGACGCAGTCAAAATCGCCACACATCATAAGCCTTTGCTCTCAAAAATGCTTCTTGAGAGAGGGCTTATCCGTGTCAATTCCGATGAGCTTAACACCTATCTTAATCTCTATGCAAACGAGCATTCTGTGTGTCTAAGTGAGATTCAATACAAAGCGATTGACAAACTCTTTGAGCTAGGATACAACGCAGGGTTTTATTCTCAAAAACTCCTCTCTCAAGACTATATAATCCCTCAAGAATACAAAGAGCTAAGATATGAATAAAACTCGCTTCAATCTCTATCTCCTTGGCAATACCCTGTTTTTTGCCCTGCTCTTTTTGGCTGTTGGTGTAGTTGCAAGGTATGCGATGATTTACTCATTCCTCCCTCATGATCTGCCTCAAGAAGCCTGCAAAAGCCTTGTGAGATTGTGGAAAGTGGGATTGCTCTATGATCTTAGGATTGTTTGCTCTGCTTTGATTCCGTTTTATCTCTTTGGGCTTTTGCTTACGCCTTTTGCAAGTAAGATTTTCCCCACTTTCTCCAAACTCAGCACTTATTTTCTCACGCTTCTAGGATTTCTCTTTCCCCTTATTTGGCTTGTGAATTTTTATTATTTCAAAACCTATCACACACAGATTGATATTTTTATCTTTGGACTTGTTGATGATGATACTCTAGCGATTGCTCAAATCATTTTCAAAGATTATCCTGTGTTTTGGATTCTCTTTGGTTCTCTTATCTTTGGATTTTTCACTTACAAGCTTGCAGGCAAAAAGTTCTTTAGTTCCCTCTCCTTGCCCACTCCTGCACTTCTTCTTCTCAATCTTCTCTTCCTTCCACTTTTTGTTTGTGGAGTGAGAGGCTCTGTGATCTCTACTCCTCTGCTTCGAGCTCAAAGCACAGTTTCAAGCAATCCCACTATCAACCACCTTGTCCCAAACCCCATTATCGCTTTCACTTGGGCAATCAGTGATTATAAGAAAAATGCTTCATTCTTTCCTGTTTCTCAAAGCGAGGGAGAAAGACTCTCTGCTCTCGCCCTTGGCTCTCCTACCGCTCTATATGCCACTACTCCCAAAAATGACTTCCTAGAGAAAAACCCTCCATTCATCATCCTCAATCTTATGGAGAGCTTTGGACTCAATCTCCTAAGCTTTGATGATGACAAAGATTATGATCTGCTAGGAGAGTTTAGAGAGCATTACAAAAGCGATATGGTTTTTACACGCTTTTTGCCTAGCGGCAATGGCACAGCTCCTAGCTTCTCCTCTCTCTATCTTAGCTCCCCCTCAGCAACAATCTCTCTTAGCTCAGTTAAAAGAGTAAAAGCCAAACACAATATCTTTGAGATCTTCTCACAAGCAGGGTATGACATTATCTTTGTCACAGGCGGGAGTGAGAGTTGGCACGAATATGGGGACTATCTACGCACTTTGGGGGTAAGCAAAGTCTATGATCTCAACTCTATCATTGACTTTTTCCCTCAAGCCAAAGAATATCAAAGTGCTTATGGAATCCCTGATGAATACATCTACAAAACCATAGAGCGACTTTTGAGCGAGTGCAAAAAGCCTACACTCTTTATCACACTCACAGTTTCAAACCACCCACCTGAAATCATCCCCACTCACTACAAGCCCTACCCACTCAGCAATGAGAAGCCTCTAAAAGAGTTTTTGGATGAGAAGCATTTCCCTTTAGTGCCTTTGGCATATCAGTACAGTAATGATAGTTTTGGAAAATTCCTCACTTGGCTCAAGCACTCAGCCTACAAAGAAAAAACCATCGTGATTGCCACAGGGGATCATAGAATGCGAAGCCTCTCAAGTCTTGGGGTGCAAAAAAGTTTCATAGATTTTGCCGTGCCACTATATCTGTATGTTCCAAAACCTTATCTGCAAAACACACAAGCACACTTCAACCCCCAAGCTCTAGGCTCACACAAAGATATCTTCCCTACACTCTTTGCCCTCTCACTCTCTAATGCTACTTATCTTGCCAATGGTGGGATCAGCCTCCTGCATTCAAAAGAGCAATGCAACTTTGCCTATAATGATTCTCTACAAGCAGATTGTTTAGGAATCTACAATGAGGGGGGAGGGGTTGTATATGAATGGACTTCACCGCTTTTGATCGATCCAAACCCAAAACCTGCACCAAAAGAAAAACTCCAAAAATTTCAGAGCTACAAAGATTTGCAATGGTGGCAGATCAGAGCAAGGACTAAGGGAGTGGTGAGTCCTTAGTCCAAAATCGCTCAAACCCCCTGCATTCAAACTTCTCATTTTTACTATATGTAACAAGCCTACTTTTTCTTTACTTTATCTTCATTGATTTTTCTTGACTTATCCCTACCAATCAGATATATTCCAAAAAATATTTTTTAGAAAACTTATTAAATTTTCTAAAAATTGCAAAATACTTAAAAATATAGGAGATCCTTGTGTTAAATACCCAACAATCATCTAGCTCCTTAGCTAATATGAGTTTCTCCAAAGCTACTCATCAGGCTACTATTTCTCAAGGAGTAGATGTCAAAATCACCAATACCACTGAGCCATCAAGTGAGATAAAAAGAGGAGAAGCACAATCTCAAACTCAAATGCAAATCACAAAAACACAAAACAAAGATACAGATGTAAAAAATCTTGCTAAAGATGCAATCAATGGTGTAAATAAGATTACAGACAAGGTTACAAACCTTGTTGAGGATGCAAAGACTTTTGTCGATGATGTAAAGAACTCACTTTCAAAGATCTAGGAGCAAAAATGTTGAAACGAATAGTCTTATTTTTGGGAATTTTATTTTATACACTTGGAGCAGAAACACTCACAACAACGGATGATAAA
>DXDJ01000005.1 GCA_019115525.1 Candidatus Helicobacter avistercoris
ATAAAAGAGGGAGAAAAAAAACTTCTTGTAGGGAAAAATGGAAGTGGAAAAAGCTCACTTCTAGGGATTTTGCAAGGTTTTCTTACTCCATCTTTTGGAGAAGTTAGAAGAAACAGAGAGCTAAAGACTGCCTACCTCTTCCAAGAAAGTCTTGTCCAATTCATCGCTCCAAGTGTGCTAGAAGATGTAGCCTTCTCTCTTATTGCCAAAGAGGGACATTCCCAAACTCAAGCTTTCAAAAAAGCAAAGGAAATACTAGAGAGATTGCAAATCCCTCATTTAGCTCAAAGCTCAATCTTCTCGCTCTCTGGGGGAGAAAAACGTCTTGTAGCTATTGCTGGGGTGCTTGTGTGCGAATGTGATTTGTATCTACTTGATGAGCCTTTTAATGAGCTAGATTCTAAGCGATGCAAGATTGTAGAAGAAATGATTTTAGAGAAAAAGGGGGGAGTGTTGCTTGCAAGTCATCAAGCAATAGAGTGGGAAAATAAAATGGTGCTTTAAGCAAGAGAAAACCCTTGCTTAAAGACTCTTAGAATACATACTTATAGCTTGCACCGATGAATGATTTTGCACCTCCACCAAGTGTTTGCTTATCACCTTGCTCATATTTATTTGTTACTTCTGCAAAAGGTAGCTTTGCATACACTTCCATTCTGTGGTGTCTAGCAAGTAGAGTTGTCAAACCTACACGACCATCAAATCCGAGTGTATGAACATTATCAAGACCAGCATAGGAGTTTAGAGCAAGTTGATATTGAGTTCCAATACCTCCAAAGATACCGAAGCTAAAGTTTCCTTTGTTTACAAAGTTAAGGATCATATCAAAGCTCAATTCTGTTGAGAAAACTTCTTGATTCCAGTTTTTTCCATCATCAAAATCAACAGTGCTGTATCCAAGACCAAGTCCCCATCTCAAACCTACAAGACCAAAATTTGCTTCTTGTCCAAGGATACCTGCTATTGCAAAACCTTTTCCATAGTAAGCCGTATTACCCTTGATAATATCACCGATCTTTCCTGTTGAAATTGTGCTGAA
Source organism: Candidatus Helicobacter avistercoris (assembly GCA_019115525.1). Taxonomy (GTDB): domain Bacteria; phylum Campylobacterota; class Campylobacteria; order Campylobacterales; family Helicobacteraceae; genus Helicobacter_G; species Helicobacter_G avistercoris. Next base: position 1,040 of record DXDJ01000005.1, read on the forward strand.
GCCACTTTTTGTCGGATAAGCATCTGTAACAGTTTGTCCAAGGTATCCAGCTTCAATACCGACATAAAACTTTGCTGATGCAACAGAAGCAAGGCTCAAAGTTGCAAATACTAAAGCGAGTAATCTTTTCATTTTGTCCTCCTAAGATTTTTTACTCAGTTTCCTATATCGGAAGCTTTGTAGAAAAATGAAGAGGAATTATAGCTTTTTGCTTCTTTACTATCACAAATAGTTATTTTCCAATCTTTCTGGCAAGCTCTTCAAGCACGACTAATAGAGCCTTTTTAAAAGATTGCACACTATTACCTTTTTCTTTTTGAGAGATAATCCCACTTTTTAGGACTTCAAAACTCTTCAAGCTTGAAAGTTCATAAAATACGCTAATTTGCACATCCCCGCTCTCAAGCATATCAAAATTCAAAATCTCAATTTTTAAGAGTAAATCGTTTTTAATTCCACCAAAAGGAGCGATAGAGGTGTGAATGCACTCAGCATTAAACTTCTTAAGGAGCATTTTTTTGAAAAGATTTTTGGGCAAATCCACCCATACTTGGGTTTGAGAAGTGATGATCTCTCCATTTGTTTTTCTTAGGATCATTGCGGGATTTTCATAAACTGCCGCAGAGCGAATCTCGCTAATCCCTAGGTTGATACTTTTTTTGCATTTTTTTTCCTTGAAGTTTCCATCCAAATCAAAATAATTGATTTGAGGCAAGGGGGTTTTCAGCTCAAAACATCCACTCAAAAAGATTGCTAAACACAAAACAATGATTTTTGTCATTTTTCTTCCTGTTTTTGTTTTCTCTGACCAAAAAGCGTATCATAGGGGCTTTTTTCTAAACGATCAAGCAAGAAATTTGCTTTAGAAAAGAAGCGATTGATCTCTCCAATAGTGCTTTCTAGCCCCAACATTGCTGGAGAAACAATCGCCCTAATATTATAATCCCCTCGCTCTACACCTTTGTTGATTCCATCAATTGCTATCTTTGCACTCACACTAAGCTCATCGATATTTTTTCTTGTTTTTTCCAAATTCTTTGCCACTTCCTTAAGGGAGATGATAATTTCTCTGATATTGCTACTGTTTTGCTCATCTAACATCTCTTTGATCCCTGAGATGATTTCTTTTACATCTCCTCCACTGCTTTGGATATTCTCAAAAAGTTTCCCCATAAAACCCTTTTGATAGCAAAGCTCATCTTTGTCCTTTAGGATCTCTCCATTTCCTTGGATAACTTCTAAGAAAGTCGAACCTGCAAGCCCCTGACTCTCAGGCATCACACAAGCCCCCTTCTTAAGCTTAACATCAGAGAGGATATTGACTTTGATTTCTATTTTTTCCATATCCCCTTTTTTAAATCCTACATCTTTCACCTTTCCGACCAAAATCCCCTTGTATCGCACTGCACTTCCCACGCTAATACCTGAAATGCTTTCTGGAGAGTAGATAATGTATTCTTGATATTTCTTCTCATCCAAACTTCCCCCTCCTACCCAAAAAATAAAAGCAATCATTGCAACAACAATGCTTACAAAAATCCCCCCTATCCAAATAAAATTTACATTCCTTTCCATATCCTCTCTCCTCTCTTGCTTAAAAAGAGTTCTCCTATCTGATCTGAATGCACCATCTGCTCCAGATTCCCATCAAAAACAATCTTTGTTTTCTCCAAAACAATAAAACGATCCATACAATCTTTGACTGAGTCTAAATCGTGCGTTACCATAACAATAGTGATCCCTAAAACTTCTCGCAATTTTAAAATAAGTTCATCAAATTTTTCACTACTTGCAGGATCTAGCCCACTTGTAGGCTCATCCAAAAACAATATCTCAGGACTAAGAGATAAGGCTCTAGCCAAAGCTACACGCTTTTTCATCCCCCCACTTAACTCATAGGGATAAAGCGTGCAGACTTTTTGAGGCAATCCAACCAAAGAGAGCCACATTTTAGAGTTTTCATCAATGATTCGCTTAGGATAATTCGAGTATTCACTGAGCAATATCCCCACATTCTCCAAAACATTCATAGAGCTAAATAATGCACCAAATTGGAACAATACCCCACACCGCCTTAGCAAAAGCTCCTTTTTCCTCAAAGAAAGTTTGCTAAGGTTCTCATCAAAAAGCCTCACTTCCCCTCCACTGATGGGATTGAGCATAAGAAGTGTTCTAAGTAAAGTAGATTTTCCACTCCCACTCCCTCCCAAAATCCCAAAAATCTCGCTCTTTTTTACACAAAAGCTGATTTTGTCATGGATAGTCACTCCGCTATATTTTGTAGTAAGATCCTGCACTTTGATGAGATTCATATATCAAACCTTGTAAAGATGAAAGAAAAGATCGCATTGACAACGATAATCCAAAACAATGCATTTACCACACTTAAAGTCGTATATTTCCCCACAGATTGCGTATCTCCTTGGATTTCTAATCCTCTATAACACCCCACCAAAGCAACTACTGCCCCAAAAAATGGTGCTTTAATTACACCAACCCACAAATGCGATACATTGACATACTCATAAAATCTCTCAATGTATTGGGTGAAGGTAATATCTGTTTGCATTTTAATAACCACAGCACTTGCAAAAAGTGAAGCACCATCTGCTACAAAAACAAGCAAAGGCATTGCAATCACAAGGGCTAAGAATCTAGGCAAAATAATGAAGCGATACCAATCAAATCCCATAACTCTCATCGCATCAAGCTCTTCTGTGATTCTCATCACCCCTATTTGGGCTGTAAAACTTGAAGCACTTCTTCCAGCAATCACAAGAGCTAAGATGAAGGGCCCCATTTCTCTTAGTGCGAGTTTTGCCAAGGTTTCTACACTTGCAAGAGGCACCCCCATTTTTTGGAGCTGTATCACACCTTGCACGCTAATTGCACCACTTACGATCGCACAAGTTACAAGCCCTACTGGCAGAGCTTTGAATCCTGAGTGATTGATATGAAAAAGCAAAGAAGAAAATCTCAAAAGCCTAGGATTGAGCAAGACTTGAAAAAATGAGAGGATAAAACGACCAAAAAAGTTTAGAAAATCCAAAAAGGCTTCAAACTTTGCATGCACCCATTTCCCTAGGCTCTCTAAGATCGAAGAGCGATAGGGAATGATGTGAAAATCATGACGAGACTGGATCAAAGCAAACATCTCAACAATTTCACTATGAGCATCTTTAAGCTCATAAGTTATATTTCGCTCTCTTAGGGTTTCATCCAAAAAAATGGCAAAAGAAAAGTCTAGTTTTTGCAACTCTTTGCAGTCAATCTGAATATGAGGGACAGGGGGGAGAGAAAGTGATGAAGTCTGCTTGAAGCTTTGATAATCGCACTCGCCAAAAAGCTTAAGCATCCCCCCCTCAAACTTCACACCCATTACTCTACCGTTACGCTCTTGGCAAGATTTCTTGGCATATCTACATCATTTCCGAGTCGGATTGCAATCTCTAGGGCAAAAAGTTGCAAAGCACACATCATAGAGAAAAACTCTTCCATATAGCTTGAGCAAGATGGGATATAAAGCATATCATCTGCCCCCTCAAACTCCAATGCACTCACAGCACAAATCGTGGCATCTCTTGCACTCAGCTCTTCTACATTGCTCTTGATCTTCTCATAGAGCAAATGCTCTGGCATTAATGCCACGGTAAAAAGCTCAGAATCTGCTAAAGCAATCGGACCATGTTTCATCTCTCCACTAGGATAGCCCTCTGCATGAAGGTAGCTGATTTCTTTGAGTTTTAGGGCGGATTCTAAAGCAAGAGGGTAGAAAACATCTCTTCCGATGAAGAAAAAGCCATGTCCGTGTAAATATCGCTTAGAGAGACGTTTGATCTTTTCATGCATTTTTGCTGAAATCTCTGTCCTCTTCGCGCTTGCTACCATATCTTCTATGTTTTTTTGGACTTCTTTTTGGCTGAGATTGCCTCTAATTGATCCAATGTAGGTTGAGAGCATCCATAGCACCATGACTTGAGTTGCAAATGCCTTGGTGGATGCTACACCTTTCTCAATTCCTGCACGGGTGAGAAGCACCTCATCACACTCTCTCACAATAGAACTATTATCTACATTGCAGATCGCCAAAGTCTTATTCCCAAAGGGTTTGACAAATTTTATTGCCTCAAGAGTGTCCAAAGTTTCTCCACTTTGAGAGATTGCGATAAAAAGCTCATCTTCTCTAAGCACTGGGGAGGAGTAGCGATATTCACTAGCAATGACTACATTTGTTTTGATTTTTGCATATCTCTCTAGAAGATATTTGCCCACCATTCCTGCATGATAGCTTGTTCCACACGCACAAATAGTGATCTCCCCTATCCCATCAAAAAAATCTGCACTTAGATTCTCAAAGCTGATTTTCCCCTCACTCACTCGCCCCATCATTGTTTCTAGCAAAACCCCACTCTGCTCATAAATTTCTTTCTCCATAAAATATCTAAACCCCTCTTTTTGGGCATAGCCTTTGTTTTGAGGAAGTTGTTTGATATTGGGGAGTGAAGAAAAATTGTGCAAATCAATGTATCCCAAAGCCCCATCTTCAAGATAGCTTACTTCTTGTGCATATCCCATCAAAGGTGCATCAGAACTTGCCAGATAAATCCCTCCTTCCCCCCTACCAATAATCAAAGGAGAAGCGTTTTTGGCATAAAAAATCTTATCTGGCTCTTTCTTTGTGATGAGCAAAATCGCATACGCTCCCCTCAACTCACCAATCGTTCTCTTAAAAGCTTCAAAACAATCTAGCCCATCATTGAGATAATCCTCAAATAAATGAACGATCACTTCTGTATCGGTTTGAGAGAGAAAGTAATGCCCTTTTTTCTCCAATCTCTCCTTTAGTTCTTTGTAGTTTTCAATGATTCCGTTGTGAATCACATTGCTAAACTCAGCGATATGAGGATGAGCGTTTGCCTCTGTAGGTTTGCCATGAGTTGCCCAGCGTGTATGTCCAATAGCTACACCAAAGCCCGTGGAAGTAAAATCTTTGCACTTTTGCTCTAAATTTATAAGCTTTCCTACGGCTTTGTAGGTGATAAGCTCGCCATTGCTTAATGTCGCAATCCCCGCACTATCATAGCCCCTATATTCTAGTTCTCTTAAGCCATTGAGGATAAAATCTTTCTTCTCATTGTTGCCAATGTAGCCCACGATTCCACACATTCTTTGCCTTTTTTGAAAAATAAAGCCTGTATTTTATCCTACTATCCTAAGAATTTTTAGCTTATAGCTAATAACGCCTAGCCTCCTTCAATGCACTCTTTGAGAAATACCCCTCTTGTGCATTTTGATGGCAGTTTTGGCAGTTTGCTTTTGACTTGATTTCTTTGGAAGCAAAAGTACTTTGAGGGATTTTGTGATGGATTTTTTCAAACAAGCGACTTTGCGAAAAAACCAATGGGCTTTCTTCTTGAATCTTTGGCGAGAGAAATGTAGAAATATGTTGAGCAGAATTGGCGAGCAAAAATTTCTCAATCTCTATCCTATCTTCTTCATCCAAGCTTGCATCATCACCAAAATGATTCTCAAGCTCACCCATCATTTTCTCCCAAGCCTTTGTCCCCAAAATATAGGGTGCATAGGCGATATGACAGCTTCCGCATTCTTTGATATAGAGCTTTTGGGCTTGAGAGTAAGAGTAGGGTGGTGGAGTTTTATCCACTCCTAGCAGAGGGTTTGATCCAAAAAATAGAGAAATCATCGCAACAAAAGCAAGCAAACAATAAAAAACACAAAAAAGAGTTTGAAATTTTGTTAGCTTCACACTTTTATCAGTAGGAGTGCTTCTATATCCGGTAAAAACTGCATTAAGTGTGTCTGTCTTATGGAAGATCTTATCGATCACTACTCCACAAATATGAGCGATCACTACAAATATCAATGCATTGGCAGAAATCTCATGAATCTCCTTAAGATAGCCTATTGGGCAGAAGTATAGATATGAAAAAACTCCACCATGCTCTCTCTCACCCCAAAGCATAAGCCCACTCAAACACACTACAACTCCAAAGAAAAGCATCAAAATCACGGCTATGCTTGAAGCAGGATTATGAGCGATATAAAAGGGTTTTTTGCCAAAAATCCCCAAAAGATATTGCCCCAATCCCTTGAAGTGGAAATCCCAAAATCTCGAATACCTACTCCCCAAAACTCCCCACACAATCCTAAACACTACAAAAAGCAAAAATGCCACGCCAATACAGGCGTGAAAATACACCCCACCAATCTCAAAATATGCCAAAGGCAAAAGAATGATAAAAGCAAGATGGGGGATACGATTGGCAAGGGTATAAATATAACTTTTAGTCATTCCAATGTCCATAGTTTGGAATATTTACATTTTTATCATCATAGATTCCATTTTGAGCTTCTTTGTGACAAGCATTACATCTTGCAAGACTCTTAACCTCTTTTTGCTGAATAAGATTTGCTGGGATTTTGCGATGCTTTCTCTGGAAATACGGCAAATCTTGAATTGAGGTATATACAACGCCTGATTGCATTGAGCTTTTGATCTTTTTTGATTTTTTAGAAAAAGAATTTTCAAGCGAGTTTTGCTCAAGATAGGCAAGAATCTTTTGCGTATCTTCTTCATCCAAACTTGCATCCACTCCGTAGTGGTTTGAGAGATTTTTCATCATCTCTTGCCAAGAAGCCTTAGGCAAAAGTGATGGCTGATAAGCAAAATGACAGCTTGCACACTCTTTGAGACACAATGGATCTGTCGCTGGGGCAAATGCTCTACCTCCTCCAGCATACGCTCCTACAAAAACCAAAGCCAAAAATACAAATTTTTTCATTTTTTCTCCTTATTGTTTGATGAGATAATAAAGAACATCACCCTTTTCCTGAGGAGTCCCCTCTCTTAAAAACACATCCTTAAAATTCCTCTTAAGCCACTTTTTCACCTCTTTGACATCTGTTAGTCTTGTAGGATTGGCACTTGGTGCGAGGGGAGGAAGCGTCTTGTCTGTGAAAATATTTTTTGCACTTTCTTTGAGATTGCTTCCGTGGCAACTTTGACAAGAGATTAGCTCATTATTTTTGCCTTGATTCTTTGTAGAGAAAATCTTCTCTCCTCTTAGTGCATCAAAATCCCTAAAGCTTGCATCTTGCTTCTTTGCTTCAGCCTTAAGAGTATCGATGTAGGCTTGCATAGGGGCATTGAACTCTGCCCCAAAAACTAGTGATGTAAGAAATACACAAATCAATGTTTTCTTTCTCATTTTTGCTCCTTTTTTGATAATTTTTGAAATTCTGCGAAAGAAATATAAAGTTTGTATAAAGTGCGTTTGATAGGAGATTTACCCCC